>NZ_CAUTOU010000119.1:0-2551 GCF_963539965.1 uncultured Propionibacterium sp. | reverse complement strand
CGCGCCTGGCCCGCTACGAGGAGATGGCCGCCGAGGCCGAGCGCACCCGCAAGCTCGACTTCGAGGAGATCCAGATCCCGCCGGGCCCCAGGCTCGGAAGCCAGGTCCTGGAGGCCACGAACCTCAGCAAGGGCTTCGGCGGGCGCACGCTCATCGACGGCTTGTCCTTCACCCTGCCGCGCAACGGCATTATCGGCATCGTCGGTCCCAACGGCGTCGGCAAGACGACCCTGTTCAAGACGATTGTCGGCCTGGAGGAGCTCGACGGCGGCAGCCTCAAGATCGGCCAGACCGTCAAGCTGTCCTATGTGGACCAGTCCCGTGCGGGCATCGACCCGAAGAAGACCCTGTGGGAGGTCGTCTCCGACGGCCTGGACTACATCCAGGTCGGCAACGTGGAGATGCCCTCGCGCGCCTACGTGGCCTCCTTCGGCTTCAAGGGCGCCGACCAGCAGAAGCCCGCCGGGGTCCTGTCCGGCGGTGAGCGCAACCGCCTCAACCTGGCCCTGACCCTCAGGCAGGGCGGCAACCTCATCCTGCTGGACGAGCCCACCAACGACCTCGACGTCGAGACCCTCGGCTCCCTGGAGAACGCCCTGCTGCAGTTCCCCGGCTGCGCCGTCGTCATCACCCACGACCGCTGGTTCCTGGACCGCGTGGCCACGCACATCCTCGCCTGGGAGGGCACGGATGAGAACCCGGCGAGCTGGTACTGGTTCGAGGGCAACTTCGCCTCCTACGAGGAGAACAAGGTCAAGCGCCTGGGCGCCGAGGCCGCCCGCCCCCACCGCGTCACCTACCGCAAGCTCACACGCGATTGAGCCGAGTGATGCCGAGCTCGCTCGGGTGTCCGAGGCGATTGAGCGGTGTTGGAGGCGGGGCCGAGCACACGCGATTGAGCCAGCACTGATCGCCATCAGCCCGGTTCGCCGCGCCTCCCCGCGGCCCCCGGTCGGCTCGCGCGGGCCTCGGCCGGGACCCGCCCCACCACGAGACTGGCATTTCGGCGCGAGATCGACGACGCCGTCGTCCGGCTCGCGCAAAAATGCCCACCTCGTACCGAAATGCCCGACTCGTGCAGAAATGCCCTGTGGGGTCAGGTGGTGTTTGCACCGTTGATGACGTCGTTGAGTTTCTCAGTTGGGTTCTGTCCGTTCACCAGGCGGGGTCGGCGGTTGAGGCGGTCCCGGACGGCTTGGACGGCGGTATCGGTGATCTGGTGGAAGCTGGTGCGGGCCTTGTCTCTTGTTGTTGGACACGGGGGTGGGTTTACGCGGCGGTTGTCGGCGTAGTGGTTGGGGTCTGTTTCTCGTAGGTGGTTGGGGGTGGGTGGCCGCGGTAGGTGTGGCGGCGTAGGGTGTTGTGCGCGGGTGGGCCACCTGAAGGGTCTGGCGCCGGCGGGTGAGCTCGTCGGTCCAGGAGTGCTCGCCTGTGAGGACCTCGCGCTTCAACGTGGCATTGAATGACTCGGCCGGTGCGCCTGCCGCGCTGGAGCCGACTGCTCCCATGGACTGGGTCACCCCGAGCCTCTTGCACTCGGCGGCGAAGTCCTTGGAGGTGTGGACCGATCCATGGCCCGCGTGGAGTACGGCGCCCTTCAGGCTCCCTCGAGTGGCCGCGGCCTGCTGGAGAGCCTCGATGACCAAGGGGGGCGTGCGCATGTGGTCGCGCAGCGCCCAGGCGACCAGGCGCCGGCCGTGCGCAGTCGATGACGGTAGCCGGGTACGGGTTCGTCCCGTCGGCCAGGGGCAGGTAGGAGGGGGCACCTCCCGCGCAGTGGGGGAATGTCACCGACGTACCTGCGGTTGGAGGCCGGGGCTGTGAAGTGACGAGCGCCCCCGCCTCGACCAGCCCGCAGCCGCTTGACCTCATAGGCGTCCCGGTGGTTTTCAACGAACCGGGGAACAGGCTCTATCGGATCGTCTCCACCGGCGAGACATGCTCGGCCGCCTGCTGAAGGGATCCCGCCGGCTCCCCGGGCCGGGCTTGACGGCCTGAGCGTGAGGCTCAGCGTTCTCCGCCTCCAGGCGCGCGATCGCCTCCCAGGCAGTCTCCTGCGTCTGCCCGCCCGTCCGGGAGTCGTCGGACCCGCGTGGACGCAGCGGGCTGGGCGCCGGCCTGCCGTCGGCGCCGGTCTTACGCCCGGTAGCGTACCGGGCCAGCCACTGGCGCAGCGTGCCGCGCTCGACGCCCAGGTCCTGGGCGATCCCACGCACCGTCGCACCCGGTGTCGTCTCGTACACCTCCACCGCCTGACGCCGCAAGCCCCTCGGAGTAGCTCTTCCCAGCCATGCTCAGATCATCTCGCTCTCCCCAGCCCAAAGACCGGAATCAGCGTGTCCAAACAACAGGAGCAAGCCCCTGCCCTTGGGGAAGTACTCGCGGATCAATCCGTTGGTGTTCTCGTTGGTGGGTCGCTGCCAGGGGCTGTGGGGGTCGGCGAAGTAGACCGGGATGCTGGTGGCGGCGGTGAAGCCGGCGTGTTGGGACATCTCGCTGCCCTGGTCCCAGGTGATCGAGGCCCGCACGGCCCGGGGCAGGTCGGCGACCA
>NZ_CAUTOU010000118.1:0-2692 GCF_963539965.1 uncultured Propionibacterium sp. | reverse complement strand
GCCGCCGGGCCCTTCAACACGACCCCCGGAGGAAGAACCCGCCAGCCGCAAGGCCCACCCGGCCCGCGACCACGCGGCCCGGGACCGCGACAGCCCGGATCGAGTCACGATACGATCACGAACGCCTCCGCACGGCCATCGATCACCGGACCCCCGACCGAGTCGACACCGAACCCGGACAACACCACAAGACAGCAGCCCGAAACCAACCACCGACCACCGCCCGAAAAACCCATACCACTCCAGGGCTCCCCGGTCCCGTATCCAGGCGGCGGTGTCGTGCTGGGTGTGCAGCGCATCAAGCGGTGACCACCACGCCGGCCAGGTCGTGGGGTGCCGGCAGGTCCTGTCGAGGCCGGGTGTCTCGCTGCTCCTGCCGGGCACCCGCCGCTGGGCCAGGACGGTGCCGGTCCCCTGGTCCAGCGCGGCGATCAGGTGCGCGGCTGCACCGTCACCATCCTCGCCGCTGCTGCGGGGCGCCGCGCATGGTCTTGCCGTCCACGGCGATCACCCGGCGTCCGTCGATGGTGCCGGTACGGGTGCACATCCGCGCGGCGAGCCGGGCACCCAGGTCGTCGGCGCCCCTGGTCCTGGAGCACCCGGCGGATCGTGGACTCCGACGGCAGGGGCCGGTCCTGATCGATGCCGAGGCAGGCCAGGTCGTCGGGGCTCAGGTCGGCCATGTGCTCCCAGGCGGCCAGCAGGGTGCGGCAGTCGGCCAGGACCGTCACCACGGCCAAGGCGAGAATCGTGTCCAGCCGGTGGCGCACCCCACGCCGGCCCCTGGGGTCGGGCACCGTGGCGAACACTCCCACCAACCACTAGCGCGACAGGCCAGTAGTGGTGGATGATGGCATGGCGGCGCGACCCCTCCAGCGGCAGGAGTGTTTGCACCATCCATCATCACCTCGAGTCGCGCCGCACCCCCTGTCAGCACGCCGAAAACGCCGACCCCCTGGGTGGAGGCGGGAAGGCGATCCCCCTGGACAGGATGATCGAGCTGTCGGGCATGCTGCCGAGCGACAGCATACGGTCGCTGCGACAGGGCGGTGTCGGGTGGTGGGACGACACCGGCAACGCCCACGATCGGCGCCCCGCGCCGTCCCGGCCCGCAGCCCCCGCTCCGGTGCCTACAACGTCACGACCCACAACAGTTAGCGAGAAGACGATGGTCGACCGGGATCAGATCCCCCTGTTGCTGCAGGTCGCCCGCGCATACTGGATCGACGACCGCAACCAGGCCGACATCGCCGCTGAGATCGGCTACTCCCGCTCGATGGTCTCCCGGTTGCTCAAGCAGGCTCGTGAGCTCGGCGTCATCAAGTTCTCCGTCGGGCACCCGCTCGAACGGGCCTTCGAGCTCGAGCGGGCGCTCACCGACAGGTTCGGGCTCACCCAGGTGCGCGTCTCGGTCGAGGACGCCGGGCAGGACGTCTCGGACGTCGCCCATCTGGCGGCCGGTCTGCTCGGCGAGGCCATCAGTCGCGACTGCGTACTGGCCATCACCAACGGGCGCTCGGTGCCCGCCGTCGTGCACGCGATGGGCCCGCTGCACCGGCCGGACGCGGCGATCGTCCAGTCCATCGGGACGATCGCCCAGGACAACAACTCGGTGGACTCCCCCGAGATCTGCCGGCAGCTGGCCCAGCATCTGAAGGCCTCCTACCGGCTGCTGCCGGCGCCGCTGGTCGTCCGCTCCCCAAGGGTGGCAGTCGCGCTGCGGCGCGAGGAGTCGGTGTCGATGACCCTGGCCATGGCCGGGCACGCCGATGTCATGCTCACCGGCATCGGTGCCACCACCCGCAGCCATGACGGGGTCATCTTCGACAGCTACATCACCGCCGCCGAGCACGACGAACTGCTCAAGGCCGGCTCGGTGGGGCACATCTGCGGCCACCACATCGACGCGCAGGGGCGCCACGTGGACTCGCACTTCTGCCAGCGCCTGCTCGCCGTGCCCTTCGAACGGCTCAAGGGCATCCAGAACGTCATCGCCGTCGCATGGGGCCGCGACAAGGCCCCCGCCATCCTGGGGTGCCTGCGCGGCGGGCTCATGTCGACCCTCGTGACGGACGTGCCCACCGCCCGGGCGGTGCTGGCGCTGACCGACGGCTGAGAACCCGACCGACGGCCCGGACGCGGCGGGGCCCCTCCGGGGGACGACACGGCGGGCCGCCGCACGGTGGGCAGCGACCCGGGGCACGACAGGTATCCCGCCAGGGGCCCGCGAGCGGTCGCGGGGACGTCCCGATGGCCCGGGCGCAGCAGGGAGCCGGCTGAGCCGTCATCGGGTGGTCAGCGTGCGGCCGAGCCCTCGACGTAGTCCTTGTCGACGTCCTCGCTCCAGCTGAAGAGCGAGCGGATCCGGCGTCCGACGGCCTCGATCGGATGGGCCTCGCCCTCGGCGCGGAGCCTCCTGAACTCCGGGGCGCCGGCGGCCTGGTCGTCCATGAAGCGCTTGGCGAAGCTGCCGTCCTGGATGTCGGACAGGACCTCCTTCATGTGCTCCTTGACCTCGGGGCCGATGACGCGCGGGCCGGAGACGTAGTCGCCGTACTCGGCGGTGTCGGAGCAGGACCAGCGCTGCTTGGAGATGCCGCCCTCGTTGATGAGGTCGACGATCAGCTTCATCTCGTGGCAGACCTCGAAGTAGGCCATCTCGGGCTGGTAGCCGGCCTCGACGAGCACCTCG
>NZ_CAUTOU010000117.1:0-2750 GCF_963539965.1 uncultured Propionibacterium sp. | reverse complement strand
GGGCGGCTCCCGGGCGGCACACGAGGACGACGGGCCGCGGCGCCCGCGCCAGCAGCTCGGCGGCGACGGCGAGCCCGATGTCGCTCGTCCCCCCGAAGACGACCAGTGCACCGGCGGGGCCGGGGCCCCTGCCGGGGCGCGGGGCCCGCGGGGATCCCGGGCGCCTCATGAGTCGCGCTCCCAGAAAATGCGGTCCACGACGTTCGAGGCCCGGCGCGAGGTGCGCTCCCAGTCCTCGATGAGCTCGGAGGCGTTCGTCATGTCGCGGTGCATCTGCATGGCGATGGCGGCCAGGTCGCGCGGGTCCGAGGGCAGCAGGTCGCTGGAGCGGCCGCTGACCAGCATCGTGTGATCGCGCAGCGCGCTGGCCAGGCGCCACGCCCCGCCGAGGGCCTGGGCGTCGCCCTCGTCCACCAGGCCGGCCTCGCGCATCGCCGCGAGCGCGGCCAGCGTGGTGGGCGTGCGCAGCCGTTCGAGCCCCCCGGCGTGCTGCATCTGCAGCAGCTGCACGGTCCACTCGACGTCGGACAGGCCGCCCGGGCCGAGCTTGAGGTTGCGGTGCGGATCGGTGCCCCGGCGGATGCGCTCGCGCTCCATGCGGGCCTTGAGCCTGCGGATCTCGGCGATCTGCTCGGGCCGCAGGCCGCCCTCGGGCCAGCGCAGGCGGGCGATGCCCCCCAGCAGGGCCCCGACCGACTGCCGGTCCCCCGCCCCGTAGTCGGCGCGGACGAGGGCCTGGTGCTCCCAGGTGCTCGACCAGCGCTCGTAGTAGTTCAGGTAGCCCGTCAGGGTGCGCACCATGGCGCCGTCCCTGCCCTCGGGGCGCAGGTCCGCGTCGATCTCGAGGGCGGGGCCCCGGCCGGGCGCCTTGAGCAGGGCGCGCAGGCGGGCGACGACGCGGATGGCGGCCGCGGTCTGCTCGGCCGGCGTGCCGTCGGGGACGACGAACATGGCGTCGGCGTCCGAGCCGTAGCTGAGCTCGGCGCCCCCCCAGCGGCCCATCGCCACGACGCCGATCGGCGGCACGGCCCCGGCCTCCTCCCGCGAGGCGATCTGCAGGGCCACATCGATGGTGGCGCTCATGACCGCCGACAGGCCGGCGCCGACCTCCTGGGTGCTGATGAGGCCGAGCGCGTCGCCGAGGGCCAGGCGGGTGAGCTCGCGGCAGCGGATGGTGCGCAGTGCCTCCACGGCCCCGTCCGTGTCGTCGTGGCGGCGGGCCGCCGCACTCATCGTCTCGAACAGGGACTCACGGGTCCGGACGGCCAGCTGGGAGACGTCGGCGAGCATCTGGACCGCGCCGGGCACGTGGCCGATCATCCTGATGACGTAGCGGCTGCTCGACAGGATCGCGGCCAGCAGTTCGGCCATCTGCCCCTCGTCGCGCAGGGCCCGCATGTACCAGCTGGTGCCGCCCATCGCCTCGGACAGCTGGCGGAAGCTGAGCAGGCCGAGGTCGGGGTTCGGCCCCTCGGCGAACCAGCCGAGCATGGCCGGCATGAGCTGGCGCTGGATCTCGGCGGTGCGGCTGGCCCCCCTGGTGAGCGCCTCGATGTGGGCCAGGGCCGAGCGCGGGTCGGCGAAGCCGAGGGCCTTGAGGCGGTCCTGGGCGGCCTGCGGTGACAGGCGCAGCTCCTCGTCGGACAGGTGCGAGACGGCCTCCAACAGCGGCGAGTAGAAGATGCGGCGCTGACGGTGCCCGACGTCGCGGGCGGTACGGCGCCAGGCCCCCCACAGCTCCTCGCCCTCGTGCATGCCCAGGGAGCGGGCGATGCGGCGGCGGTCGTCGTCCCCGGGCGGCATGAGATGGCTGCGGCGCAGGTTGAACAGCTGGATGCGGTGCTCGACGGTGCGTTCGAAGCGGTAGGCGCGATCGAGCTCGGAGGCGTCGCCGCGGCCGATGTAGCCGTGCTGGGCCAGGGCGTGCAGGGCCGGGAGGGTGCCGCGCAGGCGCAGGCGCTCGTCGACGCGGCCGTGGACGAGCTGGAGCAGCTGCACGCTGAACTCGACGTCGCGCAGGCCCCCGGTGCCGAGCTTGATCTCGGCCTCGGCATCCTTGGCGGGGATGAGGTTGACGACCCTGCGGCGCATCGCCTGGGCCTCGCTCATGAAGTCGTCGCGCCCGCCGGCCTGCCACACGAGCGGCTCCACGATCCGGCAGAAGCCGCGCGTCAGCTCGGGATGGCCGGCCATCGGACGGGCCTTGAGCATGGCCTGGAACTCCCAGTTCTTGGCCCAGCGCTCGTAGTAGGCGCGGTGGGCCGACAGGGTGCGGGTGAGCGGCCCCTTCCTGCCCTCGGGCCGCAGCGCCGCGTCCACCTGCCAGATGGTGCCCGAGGCGCAGTGCGCGGAGCAGATGCGAGTGATCGCCGCGGCGATGAGGTTGCCGACGGCGGTGGCCTCGGCGCCGGGGACCGTCTCGTCGGCCGGTTCGGCGACGAAGAGCACGTCGATGTCGGACAGGTAGTTGAGTTCCTGGGCCCCGCACTTGCCCAGGGCGATGACGCCCAGCCTGGCCTTGGCCTGGTCGGGCACCAGCCCGCGGGCGATGGCCAGCGCGCAGACCATGACGGCGTCGGCCAGGTCGGTCAGCTCGGCGGCGACCGAGCCGACCACCGCCGACGGGTCGGGCGAGGCCAGGTCGCGCCCGGCGATGCGCACCAGGTGGCGCTTGTTGGCCAGGCGCAGGCGGTCGGCGGCGTCCGGGGCGGAGGCGACGGCCCGGGCGAGCTCGTCGGGGCCGGCGCCGG
>NZ_CAUTOU010000116.1:0-2924 GCF_963539965.1 uncultured Propionibacterium sp. | reverse complement strand
GAGCGCCCTGGCACCGCCGGCGGCCGTGCCGGTCAGGCCCGCGCCGAACCCGAAGGCGCCGTTCTTGTTGATCTCGTCGGGGCCCGCCCTGCGTCCGGCCTCGAGGCCGATCGAGGCGAGCGCGCGGGCCAGGTTCTCGGCCTGCGAGCGCCTGACCGGGGCCAGGTAGCTGCGTTCGGGGACGACGGTGGACTCGGTGTAGCCCTGCGAACGCCTCAGCCCGGCCTCCCTCACCGGGCGCACCCACAGGGTGGGGTGCTTGGCCGCGATGACGCCGCCGTTCGCGATGCTGGCGCGGTCGATGGACCACGCCGAATGGCCCTCGTTGCGCACACCGTCCTCATCGACGGTGACGTGGAAGGTGATCGGGCGCAGCATGAAGATGGCGATGACGACCTCGAGCACGGCCAGGGCGGCCCAGATGACGGAGGTCCTCGACGTGCCGAACCGGAACCAGATCACGGCGATGACGACGAGCACGATGGCCACGACCGCCGAGAAGATGCCGACGGGCAACGAACGCCGTGTTGTGACGCGGGACTCGGACAGTGCCATGCAGTCCGCCTCCAAACATTCGATGACTAGTACCGAAACCCCCGTTGACGCGCTCGGAGCATCCCGTTCGGGCGCGGGTCGGGCGTGCCGACGGCGCGACGGGGCGGAACCGTGTGCGGCAAGTTTACCGGAACCCCGAATTCATAAGGAGATTCGATGCCCCCGGGCGCCGCATCGGGTCACCGTTCAGCCGCGGATGAGGGGCGCAGAGCCACTTCCGGCCCGAGGACCGGAAACAGGCCCCTGCACGGGGGTGGAGGCCGAACAACGGGTCTCCTGCGCGGAGCAGGAGACCCACGGCGGTGACGGAGGGATTTGAACCCTCGGTGGCTTGCACCACACTCGCTTTCGAGGCGAGCTCTTTCGGCCGCTCAGACACGTCACCGTGGGCAACCATACCGATCCGGCCGCCCCGGGCTCAAATCAGCGGACGCGGATCACCGGCGCGGGGATCCACGCCGCCGCCCCGGCGGCCGGCGAAGAACTCGTCCAGAACGGCCGCGCAGGGCCCGGCCATGATGCCGCCGACGACCCGGGGGCGGTGGTTCAGCCGCGGATCGCGCACGACGTCGAAGAGCGAGGCCACCGCCCCGGCCCCGGGGTCGAACGCGCCGAAGACCAGGGTCCCCACGCGGGCCGCGACGAGCGCCCCGGCGCACATCGTGCAGGGCTCGAGGGTGACGACGAGCGCGCAGCCCTCCAGCCGCCGGCGCCCGAGCGCCCCCGCGGCGGCGCGGATGGCGAGCACCTCGGCATGACCGGTCGGATCGGCATCGCGCTCCCTGCGGTTGCCGGCTACGGCGATGACCGAATCGTCCGGACCGAGCACCGCCGCACCGACCGGGACGTCGCCGGCGGCGCCGGCTTCGCGGGCGGCCGCCAGCGCCGCACCCATGGCGGCGTCCCAGCGGCTCATCGTCCGGTCCGGGTCCGGGGCGTCACGAGCGGATGACGCGGTCGAACTGCGGGCCGAACTTGATCTTCGCGATGATGCGGTGCGCCAGCTCGCCGGAGTCCTCGTCGAGGTCGTCCAGGATGTTCTCCATGTCGAACTCGGAGACGCCCTGATCGGCCAGGATGTCCAGGTCGCCGACGGACTCGGAGTCCTCCTCCTCGTCGTCGTCGGGCACGTCGAGCCCGAGGTAGTCGATGACGTCCCGGGCCAGCGGCCAGTCGTTGCTCGACAGCGAGTCGGACAGCAGCACCTGCACCTGACGGCCGCGGCAGCGGCAGATCACGAAGAACTCGCCGTTGACGCTGACGATGCCGGTCGCGCCCGTGTCGCCGGGCAGGCGGCGCAGCTGGGCGATCAGCTCGTCGAGGTCGTTGGCGCAGGCGTCGGGCAGCGGCATGACTACCGGGGCGCCGTCCTCGCGGTAGAGGGCCGCCACGAAGTCGATCTCGTCGGCGGTGGCGTCCTCGTAGTCGTCCCCCTCGTCGTCATCGTCGTCATCGGGGTCGTAGTCGTCCTCCTCGTCCTCGAGGTCGTCGTAGTCATCGGAGATCACACCGCGATCGGCGTCCTCGCGATCGTCCAGGCTGTCGAGCTCCTCGACATCCTCGTCATCGTCGAATTCCCTCGTCATGTCATCAGCCATGTCGACCTCCCGTGTGCCCCGACCAGAACCGGTTGCCCCCGGCCCCTCCACCCGGCGCCCGTGCCCCATTCACCGAGTAACCCAAGTGTATGGGACACTCGGCCCCGTGGAACTGTGCGTCGTTGATCATCCTCTGGTCGCTCACAAGCTCACTCGCCTGCGCGAGGAGAGGACGCCGAGCCCGACCTTCCGCCTGCTCGTCGCCGAACTGGTGACGCTGCTGGCCTACGAGGCCACCCGTGAGGTGCGCGTCGAACCGGTCCGGATCACCACCCCGGTGGCCCCCGCGACGGGCATCCGGCTCAGCGAGAAGCCCCTCGTCGTACCGATCCTGCGCGCCGGCCTGGGCATGCTCGAGGGCTTCACCCGCCTCGTCCCGACCGCCGAGGTCGGTTTCGTCGGCATGGCCCGCGACGAGGAGACGCTCAAGCCCACCACCTACGCCGAGCGCCTGCCGCGCGACCTGTCGGGGCGCCAGTGCTACGTCCTCGACCCGATGCTCGCCACCGGCGGCTCGCTGTCGGGCTGCGTGGACTTCCTGACCAGGCGCGGCGCCGACGACATCACCTGCATCTGCCTGCTGGCCGCGCCCGAGGGCGTCGAGCGGGTCCGCGGGCTCGTGGACGGGGCCGGCGCCGCCTGCACCCTCGTCGTGGCCTCGGTCGACGAGCGCCTCGACGAGCGCGGCTACATCGTCCCCGGCCTGGGCGACGCCGGCGACCGCCTGTACGGCCTGGCCGAGTGAGCGCCCCCCGCGCCCCGGATGCACCG
>NZ_CAUTOU010000115.1:0-3191 GCF_963539965.1 uncultured Propionibacterium sp. | reverse complement strand
CCCGCGCACCCTGGCGGTGCTCGTCGGGCTCGGCGTCCTGGGCGCCCTCGGGGCAGGCATCGAGCAGGGCGGCAGCTCCTTCGCGCCGCTCTACATGAACCAGCAGTTCACCGTCCCGGCCTTCGTCGTGGGCCTCGGCTTCGTCTCCCTCATGGTCGCCCAGACGCTCGGCCGGCTGCTCGGGGACCGCATCGTCGACCGCCTCGGGCAGAGGCGCACCGTGCAGCTGGGCGCGCTCATCTGCATCGTCGCGATGGCCCTGGCCATCGGGGTGCCCACGCCCGCCACCGCGCTCGTCGGCTTCGCCGGCTCCGGCTGGGGCATCGCGACGATGGTGCCCGCCGCCATGCACGCCGGCGACCGGGTGCCGGGCGTGGCGCCCGGTGCGGGCCTGACCGTCACCACGTGGGTGATACGTGTCGGCCTGGTGCTCTTCCCGGTGCTCATCGGGGCGGTGGGCGACGCGGTCGACCTGCGCACCGCCATGATCCTGCTGCCCGTCACGGCCGTGTGCGTGCTGGCGCTCTCGCCGCTGTTGAGCGGGCGCGCGCCTGAGGCCGGGGACTACTCGTCCACCGCCTGACCGGGGGCCCCGAGGGGGCCGGGGGCAGGCGCAGCGTGAACATGGCGCCGCCGCCGGGGGCGTTGTCGGCCCCGACCATGCCGCCGTGCGCGCCGACCGTGTGCGCCACGATCGACAGGCCCAGACCCGTGCCCGGGGTGTTGCGCGCCTTGTTGGAACGGTAGAAGCGGTCGAAGATGTGCGGCAGGTCCTCGGGGGCGATGCCGGGGCCCTCGTCCGAGACGGTCAGCGTGCCGTCGGCGAGCCGCACGTGGACGGTGCCGCCCTCGGGGCTGAACTTCACGGCGTTGTCGAGCAGGTTCGTCACGGCGCGCTCAAGGTTGTCGGGCTCGCCGACGATGAAGTAGGGCTCGGTGGCGACGTCGAAGTCGAGACCCTTGCCGCGCCTCTTCGCCCGGGTCACGGCGGCGTTGACGACATTCGCGAAGTCGAGCGGCTCGGGGCTGGGCAGGACCACGTCGTCGCGGCTGAGCTGCACCAGGTCGCCGACCAGGGAGGTGAACTCGCCCAGCTGGGCGGCCACGTCGTCGAGGATCTCGGTGCGCGCTCCGGGCGGCAGCATGCCGGTGTTCTCGTCGGCCACCAGCAGCTCGACGTTGGTGCGCATCGAGGTGAGCGGGGTGCGCAGCTCGTGGCCGGCATCGGCGATGAGCCGTTTCTGGCGCTCGCGGCTGGACTCCAGCGAGGCCATCATCTGATCGAAGCTGCGCGACAGATCGCCCAGCTCGTCGTCCCTGGTGGAGCCGACCGGCGTGAACGTGTCGGTGGCGGTGACGCGCTTGACGGCGTCCGAGAGCTGGCGCAGCGGGCGCATGACCGTGGACCCGGCCCGGAAACCGAGGAAGGCGGCCAGCCCGACGAACGCCAGGCCGAGCCACAGGGTGACCCCCCGCAGCGTGTTGATGGTGCTCAGCAGCGGTCCGAGCGGACGGCCGAGCACGAGCGCGTAGCCGGTGTTGTCCTCGGCGGCCATCGGCACGGCGACGAGGCGGTACCTGGTGTGCGTCGAACCGATCTCGACGGTGCGGGCCGAGGTGCCGTACTGCATGCGGGCCACACGGATCTCCGGGGCGCCCGGCTCGATCGAGACCTGCTCGTCCTGCACCCGGACGATCGTGCGGTCGGACTTGACGAGCATCACGTTCACATTGGCGGCCGCCAGCGAGGCGCTGTTCAGCCCGCCCAGGCCCGTCACATCGGACTGGATCGGGGTGACCATGTAGCCGGCGGCCGTGACCAGCTCCTCGTCGATCTCGTGATAGAGGGCCCGCTGGGTGACGACGTAGGTCATCGCGCCGACGACGAGCACCGTCGTGGCCACGGCGAGGGCCGTGAGCACGGCGAAACGCTGCTGGAGATCGCGGTTGCTGCGCATGGAGATCGCGCGCAGCCGCTCGACGAGCCTCCTCACGACACGGCTTCGCGCAGCACGTAACCGACGCCGCGCACGGTGTGGATGAGACGCGGCTCGCCGCCCTGCTCGGTCTTGCGGCGCAGATAGCCGATGTAGACCTCCAGCGAGTTGGCGGTGGTGGGGAACTCGAAGCCCCAGACCTCGTTGAGCAGCCAGCTGCGCTCGAGCACCTTCGTCGGATTCCTCATGAAGGTCTGCAGCAGTGCGAACTCGGTGCGCGTCAGCGTGATGTGACGGCCCGCCCTGGTGACCTCGCGGGTGGTCGGCGACAGGCGCAGATTGGAGAAGGACAGCACCTCGTCGGCCTGGCTCTGGTCGGGGTGGTTGCGCCGTGTGAGCGCGCGCAGCCGGGCGAGCAGCTCGTCGAGCGCGAAGGGCTTGACCATGTAGTCGTCGGCGCCCGCGTCGAGGCCGTCGACGCGGTCGCCCACGGCGTCGCGGGCGGTCAGGACGAGGATCGGCACGTCGTTGCCGCTGGCGCGCAGCATGCGGGTGGTCTCCAGGCCGTCCAGGCGGGGCATCATCACGTCCATGACGACGGCGTCCGGGCGCATGGCCGAGAGCTTGGCGAGCGCGTCGAGGCCGTCGTCGGCGGTCTCGACCCCGTAGCCGCTGTAGTGCAGCGAGCGGGCGAGCGAATCGCGAACGGCCTGGTCGTCGTCGACGACGAGGATCTGCATGGGCATCAGGTGGCCTCCCCACTGGCGGGTGCTGACGGGTCGACCCCGGCCGGGGCGTCGAGGGGGGCCGAGGAGGGGGTCGTGCCGCCCGCGGTGCCATCCGGTTCCGCAGTGGCCGCGGGCCCGTTCCCGGCGGCGGGCGTCCCTTCGGCGGGCACGGCGCGGGTGCGGCGGATGCGCACGTCGCCGCCGTCGCAGTGCAGCCACTGGACGATGCCGGTGCCGAGCGCGTCGTAGGAGCCGCTGACCGGGTCGACGAGGAGCGTCACGGCCTCGTCCAGGGCCACCGCGTACGAGGCCGGGCTCGTCACGACGGCGGTGATCGCCCGCTCCAGGCGCTGGTGGGCGTCGGTGTCGGTCTCGACCGTCGTGCCGATGAGGCCCAGGCCCTCGGCGACGACCAGCTCGCCCCCCTCGGAGGCCCCGCCGGCGATGCGACGGCCCCCGGACCGGCAGCCGGAGACGATGGCGTGCTTGGCCGCCAGCCGTGCGCCGGCGCCCAGGCCCAGATAGG
>NZ_CAUTOU010000114.1:0-3353 GCF_963539965.1 uncultured Propionibacterium sp. | reverse complement strand
GCGTGAGCGGCCGCCCCGCGCTGGCCGCCGTCAGCGCCGAGCTGCTGCCGGTCATCGAGGGCGCGCCCAGGCGGGACCCCTTCGCCGACCCCGACGACGGCCCCACCGAGCTGCGCCCGGTGCTCGTGGTCTTCGACGACGACGAGCACGGCCCGTCCATCGACGAGCAGCGGGACCGCCTGGTCGCCTCGGCGGGCCTGCACGACGTGCGCGTGTGCACCGTCAGGGCCACCGACGGGGGAGCGCTCGACCGATACGTCACGCTCCGCCAGAAGGGGCTGTACGGCGCCGTCTACCTCGAGCTGGGCCTGTCCGGCCGGGACGGATGAATCCCTCGCCGCCCGGCCCCGGCGGGGGTGAACAATGGATGACCGGCGCGCGGAGCCCCGCGCCCCTACCCTCGAACCACGATCGAAGGCCCTGACGCACATGAGTGAAGAAGGCGGCACCAAGGCCACCATCGCGGCGCTCGCCGCCAATCTGGCGATCGCCGCCACCAAGTTCATCGCCTGGCTCCTCACCGGCGCCAGCTCGATGCTGTCCGAGGCCATCCACTCGCTGGCCGACACCGGCAACCAGGTACTGCTGCTCGTCGGCGGCAGGCAGGGCGCCCGCCGGGCCAACGCCGTGCACCCGTTCGGCTACGGCCGCCAGCGCTACATCAACGCCTTCCTGGTCTCGGTCATCCTGTTCAGCGTCGGCGGCCTGTTCGCCATCTACGAGGCCCTCCACAAGGCCGCCGAGGTGCTCGCCGGCCACGAGGACGAGATGATGGGCTCCCGCTGGTGGTGGGTGCCGGTCGCTGTGCTGCTCGTCAGCGCCGTCGCCGAGTCCCTCAGCCTGCGCACGGCCCTGGCCGAGACCCGCGAGCAGCGCAGGGGCAAGGGCCTCATCGGCTTCGTCCGGGCCACCAAGTCGCCCGAGCTCCCGGCCGTCCTGCTCGAGGACACCGCCGCCCTGGCCGGCCTGGTCCTGGCCTTCATCGGCATCGTCCTGACCCTCGTCACCGGCAACGGCGTCTTCGACTGCATCGGCTCGGGCCTCATCGGGGTGCTGCTGGTCGCCGTCGCGGTCCTGCTCGGCCGTGAGATGCAGTCGCTGCTGCTCGGCGAGTCCGCCGGCTCCGAGGCCGAGAGCCGCATCACCGGTGTCCTGATGAGCACGCCCGGCGTCGAGGGCGTCATCCACATGAAGACGGTGCACACCGGCCCCGAACAGATCCTGGTCGCCGCCAAGATCGCCGTCGCCCGCACCGAGAGCGCCGAGTACATCGCGGCCGTCATCGACGCCGCCGAACGCAATGTGCGCGGCTGCGAGCCGCGCTGCGAGTACATCTACCTGGAGCCCGACATCAGACGCTCCGGCTACCGCCCGACCCGGCGCAGGTTCTGAAGGCCGATCAGCGGTCGGGGCCCTTGTCCTCGCCCGGCCTCATCCGCTCCCAGATCTCCTTGCAGGTCGGGCACACCGGGAAGCGGTCGGGATTGCGCGTGGGCACCCAGACCTTCCCGCACAGGGCCACGACGGGCGTGCCCATGACGAGGGCCTCGGTGAGCTTCGCCTTGGGGACGTAGTGGCTGAAGCGCTCCTCGTCGCCTTCCTCGTAGGCGGGCTGGGCGCGCTCCTCGACGACGGTTTCGGACCCCGGTGCCAACTGACTCATGGCCCCATCGTCCCACATCCGCCAAGCTGCGGGGCCCGCCGGCGGCCGGCCCGGTTGGCGGGGCATGATTTGATGGGCGGTCGTGACCAGCCGAATCCCGAGGACCCCCGCGCCCGGCGCGAGCCGCCTGCTCGTCGTCGGCATCCTCACCGCCGTCCTGGCCACCGCGTTCGAGAGCTACGGCACACTGACGGCCATGCCGGCCGCCGCCTCGCGGTTCGGCCGCATGGACCTGTACGACTACGCCTTCACGACCTTCATGATCTTCCAGGTGATGGCCATCGTCATCGGCGGGCGCCTGTGCGACCGGATCGGCTCGGTCGCCCCGATGGCCGGCGGCATGGCCGTCTTCACCGCCGGTCTGATCGGCGCGGGGGCCTCCGTGTCGATGCACATGCTGCTGGTCATGCGCGCGGTGCAGGGCCTCGGCGCGGGCCTGGCCAATGTCGCCCTCATGGTGCTCATCGGCCGCGTCTTCGACGACGAGCGCAAGCCGGCCATGATGTCGGCCTTCTCGTTCTGCTGGGTCCTGCCGAGCTTCGCCGGCCCGCCGGTGGCGGCCTTCGTCACCGAGCGCCTCGGCTGGCACTGGGTCTTCTGGGGCCTCATCCCCGTCGTCGTCTTCGCGCTGGGCATCGGCTGGGCGCCGCTCATGCGGGTGCGCGAGCGCGACCGCGCCGCCATCGTCGAGCGCGCGGACGACCCGGCCGGTGCGCCGGTCCCGCTGTGGGCGGCCGCCTGCGCCGCGCTCGGCGCCGCGATGATCCAGTACGCCGGGCACCGCCTCGACCGGGTGTCCGTGATCGTCGCGCTGATGGCCCTCGTCCTGCTGGTGCGCCTGGCGATCCCGGCGCTCATGCCTGCCGGCTTCCTGCGCCTGGGCAGGGGACTGCCCTCGGTCATGGCCACCCGCGGCCTGGAGAACGGCGCCTTCATCGCCTCCGAGACCTACCTGCTGCTCATCCTCACCCAGGAGCACGGCATGAACCTCGGGCGTTCGAGCCTCATCCTGTGCACCGGCTCGATCACCTGGGCCCTCAGCTCGTGGGCGCAGTCCCAGCGGTGGATGCGCGGACGGATGCGCCGCGACCGGATCATCGTCCTGGGCGCCTGGCTGTGCACCGGCGGTGTCGCCCTCATGCTCGTCTGCGCCCTGGCCAGGGCCCTGCCGGTCCCCGTGCTGATCATCGGCTACGGCATCGGCGGCTTCGGCATGGGCCTCGTCGCGTCGAGCACCTCGCTGGCCGTCATGGCCCTGTCCGACCCGGCGGTGCTCGGCCGCTCCACCTCGTCCCTGCAGGTCTCCGAGGGCCTGCTCAACTCGCTCATCACCGGTGTCGCCGGCTCGGCCTATGCGATCGGCTCGCCCACCGGCGACTGGCCGATCGTCTTCGGTTCGGTGCTCGCCGTGACGACCGCAGCCGCCGTCATCGGCCTGGTCTCCGCGGTGCGCACCGGACCGGTGCACGACCCGGCCTGAGCCGTCCGCACTCGACGGCCCCGGCTGCGGACGGGTGCCGGGGCGACCCGCGCCATGGCATTCTTGAGGGCGTGAGCGAAGATTCCCGCAATGACCAGACGAGCCCCCAGTACGGCTACGACCAGCAGTTCGGTGACGCCGCCGGTCGGCCGGACGCCGGCGGGCAGGCGCAGGCCCGGCCCGACCGGCAGCTGCCCCCGGCCGGCTGGT
>NZ_CAUTOU010000113.1:0-3381 GCF_963539965.1 uncultured Propionibacterium sp. | reverse complement strand
CGCGCAAGCACGCGGGAGAGTAGGACACCGCCGGACCACCACCCCCCAACCAAACACTGGGATCGGGTTTCTCCTTCAACGATCAGCCTCGGGAATTCTTCGCGTCCCGCTTGGGGCGAGGACTTTTCTGCGGAACCGCTAGCGTGGTGGCATGAACGTTGATGACGATCTCGGACACCGCCCCCTCGTCCCCATCGAGCCGGCCGAACGCGTGATCCGTCGTCGCAGGGGGGCCAGGGTCCTCGTCCTGGCCGATGATCGCATCCTCCTCGAGCAGGACACCGATCCCGGGCTTCCGGGAACCACCTGGTGGGTCACACCCGGTGGGGGAGTGGACAGGGGCGAGAGCCACGCCGACGCGGCCGTGCGCGAGCTGCGCGAGGAGACGGGCCTGGTCGTGGCCAAGGCCGATCTGGTCGGCCCCATCGCCCGCCGTCTGGTCCACCACGGCTACACCGATCAGGTGCTCGTGCAGGACGAGGAGTTCTTCGTCGTCCGCACCGGGCGTTTCGAGGTGGACACCTCCGGGTACACGGCCGAGGAGAAGCGGACCCTCCTGCGCACGGCCTGGATGGCCCGCGCCGAGGTCGCCGCCGCTACCGTTTGGCCGAGGGAGATCCTCGAACTCTGGGACCGTGGGCAGGAGGACCTCATCGACCTGGGAAGCGTCGAGGAGTCCACGATCCCTCTCACCGACGGGCAGCGGGCCTTCCTGAACCTCGACTGAACGCCCTGGGCAGGGCAGCGCCGGTCCTCTCAGCCCCGGCCCTCCAGAGCCGCCTCTTCGGCGTTGATGATCCGGTAGGCGTAGCCCTGCTCGGTGAGGAAGCGCTGGCGGTGCTGGGCGAAGTCGGCGTCCACCGTGTCCCTGGCCACCACCGTGTAGAAGTGGGCGGCGTCGTCCCGCGCACTCTCGCGGCCGGCCAGTTGCTGTTTGGGGCGCAGCAGGCGTCCCAGCCGCTGAGCCTCCTCCTGACGCGAGCCGAAGGTGCCCGAGACCTGAATGGCCACCTGGGCGGCCGGCAGGTCGATCGAGAAATTCGCCACCTTGCTGACCACGAGCAGGTCGATGATCCCGGAGCGGAAGTCGTCGTAGATCCTCTGACGCCTCCCGATGCTCGTCCCGCCCGTGATGATCGGGCAGCCCAGGGCCCTCGCCAATTCATCGAGCTGGTCGACGTACTGGCCGATGATGAGGGTGGGCATGCCCTTGTGCGCCTCGACGAGGGAGCGCACGACGTCCAGCTTGGCGCTGGCCGTGGAGGCGAGCCGGTAGCGCACATCGGCATCGGCCGTGGCGTAGGCCATGCGCATGTCCTGCGGCAGGTCGACGCGCACCTCGACGCAGTCCGCCGGGGCGATGTAGCCCTGCGCCTCGATCAGACGCCACGGGGCGTCGTAGCGCCTGGGGCCGATGAGGCTGAAGACGTCGGCCTCGCGGCCGTCCTCGCGGACCAGGGTGGCGGTCAGCCCGAGACGCCGGCGGGCCTGCAGATCCGCGGTCATTCGGAAGACCGGGGCGGGCAGCAGGTGCACCTCGTCGTAGAGCACCAGGCCCCAGTCGCGGGCGCTGAGGAGCTCAAGGTTCGGGTGGATGCCGTTCCGCCTGGTCGTGATGACCTGGTAGGTGGCGATGGTCACCGGTCGGATCTGCTTCTTCGCCCCCGAGTACTCGCCGATCTCGTCGGGCGTCAGGCTCGTGCGGGCCAGGAGCTCGGCGCGCCACTGGCGGGCCGAGACGGTGTTCGTCACGAGGATGAGCGTCGTGGCCTTGGCGAGAGCCATCGCCGCGGCCCCGACGAGCGTCTTGCCGGCGCCGCAGGGCAGTACGATGACCCCGGAGCCGCCGTCCCAGAAGGCCCGTGCCGCCTCGTCCTGATAGGGGCGCAGGCTCCAGCCGTCCTCGACCAGCTCGATCGGGTGGGCCTCGCCGTCCACGTAGCCCGCGACGTCCTCGGCCGGCCAGCCCAGCTTGAGCAGCACCTGTTTGAGATGACCGCGCTCGGAGGGGTGGACGACGACGGTCGTCGGATCGATCGCCGTGCCCAGCAGGCCCCTCGTCCTCGCGCTGCGGCGCACCTGCGTCATGACGGCCTCGTCCAGGCTCGTCAGCACCAGACCGTGCGCGGGGTCCCTGTCGATGCGCAGCACACCGTAGCGGCCCATCGTCTCGGCGATATCGATGAGCAGGGCCGATGATACCGGGTACCTGGAGTAGGTGAGCAGGGCGTGCACGATCTGCTCGGCGTCGTGGCCAGCGGCGCGGGCGTTCCACAGGCCCAGCGGGGTCAGGCGATAGGTGTGGACGTGCTCGGGTGCGCGCTCCAGCTCGGCGAAGGGGGCGATCGCGGCGCGGGCCTCGTCGGCCAGCGGGTGCGCCACCTCCAGCAGCACTGTCCGATCGGATTGGACGATCAGGGGCCCGTCGTTGTTCATCACCATTCAGTATCCCTCAAGCTTTCGAAGCCCCGTCCCGGCGCCGGCACCGGGGCCGGGACGGCCCACAGGGGGGGCGGGCCATGCAGGACCGATGCCTCCCCCGCGAGCGCCCGGGGTTCGCGCCCGTGTGGCGGTACCCGTGACCGTGCCACCCGCCTCCCCCGCGAGCGCCCGGGACGGCAACCGCGGGACCGCGGCCGGGTACCCGGGTCAGGCGTGCGGCTCCGAGAGCTGCCGGGGCAGGCAGCTGTTGAGCAGCTGGTCCCCCGACAGAGTCGGGTAGAGCGCCGAGCAGACCGCGACGCCCGCCTCGTAGCTGTCTATGCCGCCCGGGTCGGCGATCGTCACCCAGGTGTCCTCGGGCAGCGAGAATATCTGCTTGCCGAAATCAGCGCCCTTGAGCAGAAGCACGTTGGGCATTCCGTGACTGGTCGCGTACTGGGCGCTCTCCTGGTACTTGGCGTAGATGTCGGGGAGCATGAAGGTGTGCGAGCCGCTCGAGGTGGTCTGCAGGGGATCGCTGACGCCCTCGTACTTGCTGTCGAGCTGCAGCACCCAGCGTCCGTTGAGGACGAGGTTCTGCAGGCTGCGGTTGCGGGCGTCATCGAGCTCGTTGAGCGCTTGGGTGCGTTCATCAACGGTCGGGGTCGGCGTGGGAGTCGGGGTCGGCGTGGGCGTCTCGCCTGTCGCCGGCGCCGAGGGCGAGGCCGCGGGGTCGTTCGAGGCGCGGCCGCGGCTGAGGAGGAGGATCCCCAGGCCGACACCGGTGAGCAGCAGGACGGCCAGGACGATGATGATCGCGGTCCTGACGTCGCCCCGGCCCTTGCCCCGGTTCCGCGCCGGGCCCGGGGGATAGGGGGCTCGGGACGCGTTCCGGGACACTGCGGCCCGGGCCGTGCCGGGGCGCGCGCTGGGGAACCCGATGGCGCTCAGCCCGTCGCC
>NZ_CAUTOU010000112.1:0-3417 GCF_963539965.1 uncultured Propionibacterium sp. | reverse complement strand
TGGAGGACGTCGGCACCGCCTGAGGCCCGGGGCATCCCCGGACCCGGTGCCCGGACGGGCCCGGGCGCGATGCGGCCGCCGGGGCCGGCCGGGGACCGGGCCCTCCCCCGCATGAAGGAGCACGGGCATGTGTCGACCCGTCACCTGCAGGATCTGCGGCAGGACCACCTGGGCCGGGTGCGGCGGGCGCACCGCCCGGGTGAAGGCGCAGGTGCCGCCCGAGCGAGCCGGGGAGCGGATCGGGAGCGCCCGGCCCCGCCTCTCGGCGGGAGTAGACTGATCGACTGCGCGTCTGCGCCACCGTGCCGGCGCCCGGCCCGCTGCACGCCCACGGCCGGCCACTACTCGTCAGTTGGAGCTCCATGCCCGTACGCCAGGATCTGCGAAACGTCGCCATCGTCGCCCACGTCGACCACGGCAAGACCACCCTCGTCGACGCCATGCTGTGGCAGTCCGGCGCCTTCCGCGAGGGCTCGGACGTCGAGAACCGCGTCATGGACTCCATGGACCTGGAGCGCGAGAAGGGCATCACCATCCTCGCCAAGAACACGGCCGTCGAGCACACGATGAGCGACGGGCGCGAGTTCACCCTCAACATCATCGACACCCCCGGGCACGCCGACTTCGGCGGCGAGGTCGAGCGAGGCCTTGAGATGGTCGACGGGGTGCTGCTGCTCGTGGACGCCTCCGAGGGCCCGCTCCCCCAGACCCGCTTCGTCCTGCGCAAGGCGCTCGACAAGAAGCTGCCGATCATCCTGGTCATCAACAAGGTCGACCGCCCCGACGCCCGCATCAGCGAGGTCGTCGACGAGACCTACGAGCTGTTCATGGATCTGCTGGACGACGAGGATGCCGCCGGCCTGGACTTCCCGATCGTCTACTGCGCCGCCAAGGCCGGACGCGCCAGCCTCACGGCCCCCGACGACGGCGCCCTGCCGGACTCGGCCGACCTCCAGCCCCTGTTCGACGTCATCGAGGACTCGATCCCGGCCCCCGCCTACACCGAGGGCGCCCCGCTGCAGGCCCACGTCACCAACCTCGACTCCTCCCCCTATCTCGGCCGGCTGGCCCTGTGCCGCATCGCCGAGGGCACGATCAGCCGCGGCCAGACCGTCGCCTGGTGCCGCCGCGACGGCTCGGTGCAGAACGTGCGCCTGTCCGAGCTGCTCATGACCGAGGCCCTCGACCGCGTGAGCGTCGGACAGGCCGGCCCGGGCGACATCATCGCCATCGCCGGCATCGACGAGATCACGATCGGCGAGTCGATCTGCGACCCCCACGACCCGCGCCCGCTGCCCCTCATCCACGTCGACGAGCCCAGTCTGTCGATGACCATCGGCATCAACACCTCGCCGCTGTCGGGTCGCTCCGGCACGCAGCTGACCGCCCGCCTGGTCAAGAACCGCCTCGACGCCGAGCTCGTGGGCAACGTCTCGATCAGGGTGCTGGACACCGAGCGCCCCGACAGCTGGGAGGTGCAGGGCCGCGGCGAGCTGCAGCTGGCCGTCCTCGTCGAGATGATGCGCCGCGAGGGCTTCGAGCTGACCGTCGGCAAACCCGAGGTCGTCACCCGCCGCGACGAGAACGGCACCCTGCTGGAGCCCACCGACCGGCTCACCATCGACGTGCCCGAGGAGTTCCTGGGCGCCGTCACCGAGATGATGGGCACCCGCAAGGGCACCATGGACCGGATGATCAACCACGGCTCGGGCTGGGTGCGAATGGAGTACGTCGTGCCCTCGCGCGGCCTCATCGGCTTCCGCACCGAGTTCCTGACCGCGACCCGCGGCACCGGCATCATGAACCACGTCTCCGAGGGCTGGACGTCCTGGGCCGGCGAGATGCGCAACCGGCCCACCGGCTCGCTGGTGGCCGACCGCCGGGGCGTCGTGTCCAGCTACGCGCTGTTCAACCTGCAGGAGCGCGGCGAGCTGTTCGTCGGCCCCGGCGACGAGGTCTACGAGGGCATGGTCGTCGGCGAGAACTCACGTCCCGACGAGATGGATGTCAACCCCACCAAGGAGAAGCATCTGACCAATGTGCGCTCCTCCACCGGTGACGAGCTCGAGCGCCTCATCCCCCCGCGCCGCATGAGCCTGGAGCAGTCGCTCGAGTTCTGCGCCGCCGACGAGTGCCTCGAGGTCACCCCCGACGCGGTGCGGGTGCGCAAGACGGTCCTGGACGCCCGCGACCGCGCCAAGGTGCGCATCAGGAGCCGCAGCCAGGACGCCGGCGCCTGACCGCCGGCCGGCGCGTCCTGTTCCCCCTGCCCTCTCCCGTCGCGAACACCGCCCTCCTGTCTTCTGTGCGAACACCGCGGGCATGTGCGCGCGTCAGGCGGGAAGCGCGGAGTCCGAGCCGATGAGGGGTGGCGCTCCCCCGGCGCGGGTACCCTGGACGGGGCACGGTCCGCACCGCAGCGGACCGGAACCGTCAGGAGGCCTCATGACCGCGAGTGATGCCGATGCCCGGGCCCGTCGTCGGGCCGTCGTCCAGGAGTACGTCGACGCCATGTCGGCCCAGGACCCCGATGCGGTCGCTGCGCTGTTCGCGCCCGATGGAACGCGAACCGATCCGGTGGGCTCGCCGACGCTGACCGGCCCCGAGCGGATCCGCGCGGCCCTGGCCGAGGTCATGCCCGGGCCCGAGGCCACGGTGACGATGACCTTCGAGGAGCTGCACTTCGCCGGCGACAGCGCGGCCTTCGTCTACGACTACCGCCTGTCCGGCCCGGTCCGCTCGCGCATGCGCGGCATCGACGTCTTCGCCTTCGACGGGCAGGACCGCATCCGTGAGCTGGTCGCCTACTGGTCGGCCGACGACCGGGTCGAGGAGGGCGCATGAACATCCTGATCGCCTATTTCTCCAAGTCGGGGCAGAACTTCGGCAACCCGCACCTGCCGGTCGGTTACACCGGCCTGCTGGCCGGGATGATCAACGAACTGGCCGGCGGCAGGCTCTTCGAGATCGCGCCCGCCGAGCCCTACCCCGATGACCTGGACGCGACGGTCGAACGGGCCCGGGCCGAGGCCGAGCGGGACGACTGCCCCGCTCTCGCGGAGCCGCTGCCCGAGCCGTCCGGCTACGACGCCGTCCTGCTGGGCTACCCGATCTGGAACGGCCGTCCGCCCATGGTGGTGCAGGGCCTGCTGCGCGCCACCGGCCTGGACGGCGTCCGGCTGCTGCCCTTCTGCACCCACGGGGGCTCCGGCTTCGGCGACTCGCTGGCGGTGCTGCGCGGGCTCTGCCCCGGCGCGAGGATCGAGCCGGGCCTGGCCGAGTACGGCACGAGCGTGCTCGAGCGCCCCGAACGGGCGCGGGCAAGGGCGCTGGCCTGGCTGCGGGGCGCCGGCCTGGCCTGAGCCCGCGCCCCGCCCCGGGCGCGGTGTGCCACCAACCCACCAAGCCCCCCCCCCC
>NZ_CAUTOU010000111.1:0-3496 GCF_963539965.1 uncultured Propionibacterium sp. | reverse complement strand
CGAGCGCCTCGCGGACGGCCGCGTGACGGGCGCAGTCGTCGGCGAGCCCGCTGCGCGGGTCGGCGACCTTCACCTTGGCGGTCGTGCAGCCGCCCGAGGCCGCCACGAGCCCGGCGGCGACCCGCGGGGGCACGACGGGGATCGTCACGTTCAGCGGGATCTGGTCGCGCAACGGCTCGGGCAGGCGCACGGTGGCGGCCTCGACGCCGGCGCGCAGCCAGGCCGAGGACTCGACGGCGCCGTAGCCCCAGAACGGGGAGCACTCGCCCCAGCCGTACGGGCCGTGCAGCAGCAGACCGTCGCGCACGTCGATGCGGCGGAAGCGGTGCAGCAGCGGCACCCTGAAGACGAGGACCTCGTCGACGCCCGCACGTTCCAGCCGCCGCGGGACGCGCAGGCGCCCCAACTCCATCCGTCCGCTCACGAGGTCATGCTAGTGGCGGCCGCGGGCGGGCGCCGCCCGGACGACGCCCGCGCCGGCCGGTCGCGGCACCTCCGCGCCGCGCTCATCGACCGGCCGCGACTCGACGAGCGAGTCACGGGTCCACGGCGCGAGCGGGCGCATGGAGCCGTTGAGCACGGCGGCCAGGCGCATCGGGCGCTCCATGGCGTAGATGTCCTCGAGCAGCAGCGGCCGCCCGTCGGCCCCGCCCAGCGGGACGCGCCAGTTCGGGTACTCGTCGATCGTGCCGGGCTGGTTCTGGATGCGCTCCTCCCCCACCGCGTCGACGAGCGTGGCGCAGAGCACACGGCTCGGGGTGCGGGCGAGCATGCGGTACAGGCCGAGCACCTTGGCCTCGGTGACGTCGGCCATCGCCTCGTCGAGGGCCCCGGCGGCGCGCAGATAGGCCATCCAGCGCTCCTGCTCCTCCTCGGCCGCCCGCTCCTCCTCCTCGAGCGACTCGGTGAGCAGCCCCAGGTCGTGGCGCAGCCGCACGTGCGATTTGTCGAGATAGCCGGCAGTCGGCGGCAGGTCATGGGTGTTGACCGAGGCCATCGCGCACTCGCGCCAGGACTCCACGGCCCTGGGCGCGCCGTTCTCCTCCTCGAACCACAGCACGGAGGTGCCGAGGATGCCGCGGCCGGTCAGGTATTCGCGCACCCACGGCTCGACGGTGCCCAGGTCCTCCCCGATGACCACGGCCTGGGCGCGGTACGCCTCGAGGGCGATGATGCCGATGAGGGCCTCGTGGTCGTAGCGCACGTAGGTGCCCTCGCGCGGGCCGCCGCCGGCCGGCACCCACCACAGGCGGAACATGCCGATGATGTGGTCGATGCGCATGCCCCCGGCGTGGCGCAGGGCGTTGCGCACCATCGTGCGGAAGGGCGCGTAGGCCAGCTCCTCGAGGCGGTCGGGGCGCCAGGGCGGCTGGCCCCAGTCCTGGCCGAGCTGGTTGTAGGCGTCCGGCGGCGCCCCCACGCTCATGCCTTCGGCGTAGACGTCCCTCATCATCCAGGTGTCCGCGCCGGTCGCGCTGACGCCCACGGCCAGGTCGGTGATGACACCAGTCGACATGCCGGCGTCGAGCGCCGTCCGCTGGGCCCCGTCGGCCTGCATCGAGGCGATCCACTGCAGCCAGCACTGGAAGTCGATCTCGTCGGCGTGCTCGACGCGGAAGACCCCGACCTGCGGCGACGCCGGGCTCCGGTACTCGGCCGGCCACAGGCGCCAGTCGCGCCCGAACTCCTGGGTGAGCGCCGCCCAGGTGGCGTAATCGCGCAGCATGCGCCCCTCGCGGCGGCGGTAGGCCTCGAACATCATCTGCCGGTGGTCGTCGCGCCCCGCCGCCCAGATGATGCGCAGGGCCCGGCGCTTGAGCGACCAGCAGATGTCGCGCTCGATGCGCTCGGCGCCCCTCAGGCGCCCGACCAGCTCGGCCTTCGCCCGCTGCACGCGGGCGCGGCCGGCCTCGTCCAGGAAGGCGTACTCGGCGACCGCCTCGGGGCGGATGTACATCGGGTTGATGAACAGCCTGCTCGTCGGCAGGTACGGGCTGGGCTCGACCGGCTCGACCGGCTCGGCCGCGTGCACCGGGTTGATGAGGACGTAGTCGGCGCACTGCTGCGAGGCCGACCAGCCGGCCAGCGCGCCGAGGTCGTAGAAGTCGCCGATGCCCCACGAACCGGTCGAGCACACCGAGTAGAGCTGGGCGGCGTAGCCCCAGATGCGCCGGTCGCCCATGGAGCGGGGGAAGCCGAGGAAGGCCGGCGAGACGATGAGCGTCGCCTCGGCCCGCAGGCCGTCGGAGAGCAGCTGGATGCGGTGGTAGCCCAGCGGCAGGTCGGCCGGCAGCGCGAAACCGGCCTCGCCCACCATGCGTCCCTCGACGAGGCGCGCCGGCCTCCAGCCGACGACCTGGTCCAGCTCCCGAAGGCGCCCGTCCTCGAGCCTCACCCGGACCCCGACGGGGCGGTCGTCCGCCACATGGACGTCGAGCGTCGATGCGCTCCCCGCGCGCATGACGACGACCGGCGGCAGGGGGCGGCGCCACGGCCCGTCGGTCTGCGCCTGGGCGGCCTCGGCGGCGGCCTGCGGCGTGGAGGCATCGACGCCCAGCGCCGCGAGCACCTTGATGACCGTCTCATCGGCGACGCCGATGCGGCGGCCCTTCCAGTCCCAGAATTCGGTGGAGATGCCGAAGAGCTCGGCAAGACGATCCAGCGCGGGGTCATTCAGGGGCATGGGCTTCACCCTAGCGAGTGCATCCGGGCCCGGCCCGGGCAGGGCCGGTGGGCGGCCGCGGAACGCGGCCCCCGGCCCAGCGGGGCGCTCACGGGCGGGTCGAGACGACCTGCGTCCCGGCGATCCTGTCGTGCAGGGTCCGGCGCCTCTTGTTGACCAGGCCGTAGACGATGTCGACCACCTGGAACAGCCCCGCCAGGATGCCGATGACGGGCAGCATTCCCAGCAGGCGGGCGCCGTACCAGACGACGTTGCGGATGCAGGTGGTGCCCCAGGGCAGGCCCGCGGGGGCACGCCCCTGCTCGGCCGGCACGACGCGCAGGCCCATGGCCTGCTGGCCGAGGCTGGCGCCCCGGGAGCGCATCATGAGCACGAAGTAGGCGAAGCCGATGACGATCGTAATGGCCTGGTAGACGTACCACTGGGTCGTGACGCCGTAACTCGGATCGGCCGGGCCGGACGGGTAGTTCACGCTGCCCGCGCTGATGGCGGACACGACGTCCCGCTGCCAGCTCATCAGCGCGTCGATGATGTCGCTGAAGAAGACCTGCAGGACGACGGCCTGGACGACGCCCAGTAGGATCCCGTCGATGATCCACGCGACGAGCCGGGCGCCCCACCCGCCGAGCCTGACGCCGTCGGCGGTGGCCGGGCCGGTCGGATAGGCGAAGCCGGCCTGCGAGCGCCAGGGGTTCTGCTGGTAGCCGCCCTGGTAGGGGTAGCCGCCCTGCTGCGGCCCGTAACCGGGCCGGGCCTGACCGTACGGGGGCTGCTGCTGGCCGTAGCCCGGCTGCCCGTGGGCGCCGGGCGCGG
>NZ_CAUTOU010000110.1:0-3531 GCF_963539965.1 uncultured Propionibacterium sp. | reverse complement strand
CCCGGCGACGCCTCCCACGATAGGCGGGGACCCGCAGCGGGTGACCCGCCTTTCGCCGTCAGCTCACGCAGCGGGGCGCCCCCGGTCACCGGGCCCTGCGAACGGCTCCCGCGACAGGGCGTCAGCCCCGCAGCGGCGGGCGCGAGCGCCTCGCGGATCTCTCCAGCGGAGGCCGGGTGCGCCCATTCGAGGTCGACCGCGGGACGACCCGCTTCTTGCGCGCCGGCTGGCCGCTGCGCGCCCCGGCGCGGGCTTGTTCGAGTTCGCGGCGGGACTCGGCCTGCGCCTCCATCAGCTCCTCCTGGTTGAGGGAGGCGCCCGAGCGCAGGAGCACCCAGGCGATGACGGCGATGACCAGCGAGATGATCGGCGACCAGTTCATGACGAGCGGGAAGTTGACCAGCACCACCATGTCGAGGCCGCGCACCATGTTGAACATGAGGCTCGGCGGCACGGCGCCGGCGCCGGTGGAGACCATCGGGGCGCTGTAGTCGGCCGACTTCGCGCTGACCCAGCGCATGGCCCCCAGGACGCCGCCCACGGCCGCGATGAGGCCGTACCAGAGCGTCCTGCCCGGATCGGCCTGCGAACCGCCCAGCCCCAGGACGAAGGCCGGCGTGACGGCGGCGGCCCATGCGAAGGCCAGGACGCCGGGAACCACCAGGACCGCGTCGCGCAGCTCCGAGTCGCTCATGGGGAACAGGCGGGCGAGGCCCTTGGTGCGGCTGAGCACGCGCATCGAGCCGAAGAACGGCACGATGACGACCAGCAGGACCAGCGAGGAGATGAACGGGGCGAGCGAGATGACGCCCAGCGAGCCGAGCGCGTACGGCACGATCACCGCGATCGCCAGGCCGACGAGCGGGCCCGGGTTGCGGCGCAGCCGGTGGACGTCGCGCCAGACCAGCGCCCGGGTGCCCCTGCCGCGTCCGCGGATGACCCTGACGTGGCCCCTCAACTGGCAGCGGCGCTCGATGAGGATGTCGCGCATGAGCGCGAAGTCGAGGGCGAATGCGGCCCCCTGCATGCCCGAGACGAGCTCGCCGCCGCTGACCAGACGGGCCCGTCCGACATCGCCCAGACGGCTGCGCGCGATGACCGAGGCCAGGACTCCCAGCACCAGGCCGGCGGCGGCGATGGCACAGGCGATGCGGGTCGACAGCACGGTGGCGATGTCGACGGCGAACCAACCGCTGGCGGTGGCGATCACGATGACCAGGACGGCCACGGCGAACGCCTCGACGAGCAGCTGGGCCAGGCGCACGAGGCGGTCCCCCTCGGCACCCTGCCGGGCGGCGGCGAAGGCCATCCAGCCGGCGGTCGTCAGCCCGGTGGCGGCCGTCCAGGCGGCGATGGCGGCGCCGTCCAGGCCGATGAGGGCCGTGACGAGCGCACCGAGCGCCGCGCCGCCCAGGCCCGCGCCGACGATCATCAGCCACATGCGGCGGACGAGGATCGCCGGGCGGCGCAACGGCGCGTCGAGCAGCCAGAAGCCCTCGGCGGCCGAGGCGACGATCGGGCCGAAGACCCGGCTGGCGGCCAGGACGACGACCCAGCCGGCTGCGACGACGAGCCATGGAATGAGCTCGCGGGCGGTGCCGCAGCCCTCACTGGTGCAGCCGGCCGCCTGGTTCTGGGCGCTGCGGATCGCGCTGACCACCATTGCGGCGATGATGACGATGCTGAAGACGGCGACGTAGCCGTCGGTGAGCATCGACCAGACCGAGCGGGTGGCCCTGCCCCTGCGCCAGTCCTTGAGCAGCAGCATGAGCTGGCGCTCGACGACCTGTCCCTGCTCGTAGTCGTCGACGTCCGCGAACGGGTAGTCGGGATCGAAGCGGGTTTCGGGCCCGGTTGCCTCGGGCGCCGGCGCGGCAACCTGTTGCGGCTGCTCGGCGGGCGCCTGCTTGTTCCTGCGGCGCCTGCTCCTCGACCTGCTCATACGAGCTGCTCCGGCTCGGCAAGGGACTGGCTGGTGGCCTCGTCCGCGCCGACGCGCACGACGCGGGCGCCCACCGCCCGGATCAGCGAGGGCTCGTGGCTGGCCATGATGATGGCCAGCCCGTTGGCGTCCTTCTCGTGGCGCAGGCGCTTGCCCAGCCAGTCGATGCCCTCGACGTCCAGGCGCTGCTCGGGCTCGTCGAGCACCAGGAGCTTCTTCGGGCGCACGAAGGCGGTGGCCAGGGCGAGGCGGCGGCGCTGACCGCTGGAGAGCGTGCCTGGCAGCTGGCCCGACTGGGGAACGAGCTGCACCTCCTCGAGGATGGCGTCGACGAGCTCGTCGGTGCCGTCCAGGCCGTGGGCGCGGGCGAGCAGGTCGAGGTGCTCCACGACGGACAGGTCGGGGAAGAAGTCGAGGTCGTCGATGACGGTGGCGACGTTGCGGCGGAACTCCGTGTCGGTGTCCTTGGCCTTGGCGCCGAGCACCTCGATGAGGCCGTCGGTGGGCTTGTCGGAGCCGACGATGCACCGCAGGATCGTTGACTTGCCCGAGCCGTTGCGACCGGTCAGTGCGACCGCCTCGCCCTCGTGGACGTCGAGGCCGAAGTGGGAGACGATCGTGTGGTCGCCGTACTTCTTCGTCAGATTGCTGATTCTCAGGACCGTGGAGCGCCGTGCCATGGGGTCCATTGTGCTGCACGCGCAAGCCTCCGGCGCGCGACGCACGCCCGGTGGCCGCGCCCGCCTCGCCCCATGGTTCTGATCAGGTGGTCCCGACGGCCCTCCGCAGCGGGCGCCGGCGGGCCGGACCGTCCCCGGCGGGCCCCCGCCGATACCGGCGCGCACCGGGCCGGGGCCTGCCACAATGTAGGGCGTGGCACGCAGAGCGAATCTTGACAGGCACCGCGACGAGGTCACCGGCATGTTCGACGAGACCGCGCCCAAGTACGACCTCATGAACGATGTGCTGAGCCTGGGCCAGGACCGCCTGTGGCGTCGCGGGGTCGTGCGCGCCGTGGCCGCCCGGCCCGGCGAGCGCGTACTCGACCTGGCCGCCGGCACGGGCGCCTCATCCGCGCCGTTCGCCCGGGCCGGCGCGGCGGTCTACCCCACCGACCTGTCGATGGGCATGCTGCGCGCCGGCAGGCGGCGCCGGCCCGAGCTCGCCTTCGTCCGCGGCGATGCGACGAGGCTCCCCTACGGCGACGACGTCTTCGACGCCGCCACGATCAGCTTCGGCCTGCGCAACGTCGAGGACACCGCCGGCGCCCTGCGCGAGCTGCGCCGGGTCACCCGCAGGGGCGGACGCCTGGTCGTCTGCGAGTTCAGCAGGCCCACCCGGAGCCTCCTCCGCCGGGCCTACCAGGACGTCTATCTGAGGCACGTCATGCCGCTCATGAGCGCGGTGAGCGCCAACCCGGAGTCCTACGACTACCTGGCCGAGACCATCCTGGCCTGGCACGATCAGGCGCACCTGGCAGAGCTCATGGAGCGGTCCGGCTGGGGCCGCGTCGAATGGCGCGACCTCACCGGCGGCATCGTCGCCCTGCACCGCGGGCGGGCGATCTGACCGATGGGCGGACCGGCCAG
>NZ_CAUTOU010000109.1:0-3877 GCF_963539965.1 uncultured Propionibacterium sp. | reverse complement strand
CGAGTCGGGGCCGCCGGAGCAGGCGGCCCGCACTCGCAGGCCGCCGTCGAGCGCCTCGGCGACGACGGGCGCGAGGGCCCTCGTCACGGCGAGGGCGGACGCTCCGAGCGCGCGGGTGCTCACGGCGTCAGGCCGCGCACCGGCAGCCTGCCAGGGCCGCGGCGAGCTCGTCGAGGTAGGGGCGGGCCTCGGTCCCGGCGCCGTTGATGACGATGGTGAACACGGCGATCGAGCCGTCGGCCGTCGGCGTGTACCCGGTCAGGGTGCTGGCCACGTCGAGGGTGCCGGTCTTGGCGCGCACCAGGCCCGCGCCGGCGGACGAGGAGGAGTCGAGGTAGCGGGTCTCGAGGCTGCCGGTCGCGGCGGCCACGGGCATGCCGGCCAGACCCGTCCGCATGGCGTCCGAGCCGGCGGCCACGACGACGATCCCGCTGAGGGTGCCGGCGGTGAGACGGTCATTCGCCGACAGGCCCGACCCGTCGTGCAGCGAGTCGGCGTCCGACCAGACGCCGAGCGCGCGCATCTGCTGTTCGAGGGCGGCCACCCCCCCGTCGAAGTCGGCCTGCCGGCCCCGCGCGATGGCCAGGTGGCGCAGCAGGTTCTCGGCGATCGAATTGTCGGAGTGGCGCAGGCAGATCTGGACGATCTGGCCCAGCGGCAGCGACTCGACCCGGGCGACGGTGGTCGCGGCCGGGTCGGCGGCGCGGGCCGTCGGGTCGCCGGTGACGGTGATGCCGGCCGCAGCGAGCTGCTCCGCGAAGGTCCTGACCGCCGAGGCCCCGGAGTCGCCGGAGTCGTCGCCCTGGTCGACCGTCAGCGCGGAGACGTCGTTGACGTACTCCATGTCCCCCTCGGCCCAGTCCTGGTGGCGGGTAGCGCCGGTGAACAGGGACTCGTCGTAGCCGAGGGTGATCGAGGTGATGCCGGCCGCGCTGAGCGCCCGGGCGGTCCGCGCGGCCAGCTCGGCCGAGGTCGCGGGCTCCGGGGCCTCGTACTGGTAGGCCGATTCGGTGCTGGCCAGCAGCGGGTCGCCGCCGCCGACGAGCGTGTAGCTGCCGTCGGGTTCGGCGACCACCGTCGTGGCGTACCGGGTGTCGGCGCCGACGGCGTCGAGCAGGCTCATCGTCGTCATGAGCTTCATGTTCGAGGCCGGGATGATGGCCTGCGAACCGTTCTGGTCGAACACCTCGTCGCCGCCCGTCAGATCGCGGACCGAGACCGACCAGGACGGGTCGAGGCCGGCCGCCGACAGGGCCGGGGAGATCCGATCGGCGGACAGGGCCGGGTACTGCCCGGGGCCGGCGGCCGGGTCGATGACGCCGGTGCCCTCGTCCCGGGCGGAGTACAGGCCGGACGGGATCGTCGAGGAGCCGTCGGCGACGAGGAGGCCCGTCGCGCGCGCGGCGATCCACCCGCCGGCGCCCACGACGACGAGCGCGATGGCGACGATCCCGGCGAGGACCGTCCGCCGCCCTGATTGTCCCCTCGTGGAATTCACTCCGCCACCTCCGACCGAGTAGTGTCTGGCCCAGGTTCCCCAATCATAAGGACGCAACGCCGTGACCGATGATTTCCGAATTGCCACGGGCCTGCCCCAGTACGGCCTGACCTTCGACATGACCGTCGAGATCCCCCGCGGCACGAAGAACAAGTACGAGATGGACCACAACACTGGTCGCATCCGCCTCGACCGCACCCTGTTCACCTCGACCCAGTACCCGTACGACTACGGGTTCATCGAGGGCACGCTCGGCGAGGACGGTGACCCGCTCGATGCAATGGTGATCGTGCCGGAGCCCACCTTCCCCGGGTGCCTGATCGAGTGCCGCGCGATCGCCATGTTCCAGATGCAGGACGAGATGGGCGGCGACGACAAGGTGCTGTGCATCGCCACGGCCGACCGCCGCCGCGACTACATGGACGACCTGGACGACGTCCCGCAGATGGTGATGCTCGAGATCGAGCACTTCTTCACCGTCTACAAGGACCTGGAGCCCGGCAAGTCCGTCGAGGGCGCCTCGTGGGCCGGGCGCGAGGAGGCCGAGGCCGAGATCCGCGCCTCGTACGCCCGCGCCAAGGGCACACCGTACGAGCACCACAAGGTGGATCTGCAGTAGGGCCGGGCGCCTCCCCGGGGCGTCCCCGGCCCGCGCGCTCAGCGGGTCAGCAGGAGACCGGCCCAGGCCAGCGCCATGCAGCCGAGCGCGTTCAGCCCGAGCGCGACCAGCGCGTGGCGGGCCTTTCGGGCCCGGGAGAGGCGGACGATCTCGACGCTGGCCGTGCTGAAGGTGGTGAAACCGCCGCAGAAGCCGGTGCCGGCGACGAGCGCCAGGCGGTCGTCGCCCCCGGTGACCACCAGGCCGGTGATGAGGCCGAGCAGCAGCGAGCCGGCCAGGTTGACGAGGATCGTGCCGAGCGGCAGCTCGGTCCTCAGCCGGCTCCTGATGACGGCGTCGACGACGAAGCGGGCGACGGCGCCCAGGCCGCCGGCGGCGGCCATGAGCAGGACGATCGGGGGGCTCATCGACGCCCGGCCCCCCTGCCTCGGCGGGCGCGCTCGGCGAGCCCGATGCCCGCCCAGGCGCAGCCCAGGCCGCCGGCGACGCTGGCGCACAGATAGCCGAGCGCCAGGGCGGGGCTGGCCCGGTCGGCGAGCAGCGCGAGTTCGGTGGCGAAGGCCGAGTAGGTGGTGAGGGCCCCGCAGAACCCGGTGCCGAGGCCGAGCCGCAGGGCCCGGCGCCCGCCCTCGTCCGGGTGGTGGGCCAGGGCCTCGAGCAGACAGCCGAGCACGAGGGCGCCCAGCAGGTTCACGGCGAGCGTACCGATCGGCCAGCCGCCGCGGGTGCCGAGCAGGCGGCCGGCGCCCCAGCGGCACAGCGTCCCGAGCAGGCCGCCGGCGAAGACGAGCGCCAGCATGAGCGGCCGGGTGTGCAAGGGCCGCTCGGGGGACCCGGACGGGGCGACGGCGGACGGCCCCTCGTCTCTGGGATGCGCAGACATCGTCCTCTTCTCAGCGCCCCTCCCCGGCCCGGGCACCGGGTCCAGGGGCGGCGCCCCTCGTGGAAGGATTGGGCGCGTGAGCGATTACGTCATGCTCGTGACCCCGTCCGCCAACCGAGTCTACGCCGGTCGGGCCCCCGCCCTGGCGGCGGCCGAGCTGGCCGTCACCACTGCCGTGGAGGCCCCCGAGCGCACCGCCGTGGCCGGCGTCGAGTACGTGGGGTTCGGCACCGGCGTCCTCGACGCGGCGCAGATCGCATGCCAGTCCAGCGCGCTCGCCCTGTTCGAGCGGGTCGGCGGGCTGCTGCGCCCCGTACGCCTGCCGGCCGTGCGGGTGATGGACGACGACCTGGTCACCATCACCAAGTACGCGGGCAAGACGAACGAGATGTTCACCCGGCTGCTGCTGCACGTCACCTGCTCGCAGGTGCGCGTCGGGGCGTCCGGTCGCCCGGCGCTGCCCGGCGGCGGCCGCCAGCTGGACGTGCTCGACCCGATGGCCGGGCGCGGCACCACGCTGCAAGCCGCCTGGGAGACGGGCCACAACGGTTTCGGCGTCGAGGCCGACGAGAAGGCGGTCGGGCAGATGGCCGCGTTCATGAAGACCTATCTGCGCCGCAAGCGCCTCAAGCACTCGGCCGGCACCCATCCCGTGCGCCGCCAGGGGCGCGTCATCGGTCGGCGCTTCGACGCGACGACCGCCCCCCGCATCGCCACGAGCGGGCACGAGGCGGTCGAGGGCGCACCCGAGCTGACGATGAGCGTCCTCACCGGGGACACCCGCGACTCCGCGGACCTGTTCGGCAGGCGCCGCTTCGACGCGATCGTCACCGATGCGCCGTACGGCATCGTCCACGGCGCGCGCCCGCCGAGGAGC
>NZ_CAUTOU010000108.1:0-3887 GCF_963539965.1 uncultured Propionibacterium sp. | reverse complement strand
CGGGCGGCACGGGCCGCCTCGGCGGCGTCGCCGTCGGGGCCGGCCTTCACCCCGAGCCGGGCGACGACGGCGTCGGGATCCCCGTCCGCGATCCCGGGCCGGTCGACGGGCAGGGCCCGCTCGATACCGGCGACCTGGCTGTAGTAGCGCCAGCGCTCGTCGGCATCGGCCTGCGCCAGCTTCTCCAGTTCGGCGGCGCGCTCCGGGTCGGAGCGTTTGAGCATCGCGAAACGCGCCTCCTTCGACATGAAGTCGGCGATGCGTCCGGAGGGGGCCTTCGAGTCGAGGTGCAGGGGCGCCGCGTGCTCGTCCTCGCTCGGGCGGAACCGGTACAGCGGCCAGTAGCCGGTGGCGACGGCCTCGGCCTGGTGAGTCATGGACGTGGCCATGTCGATGCCGTGGGCGATGCAGGTGGAGTAGGCGACGACCAGGCTCGGCCCGGGCCACGCCTGGGCCTCGAGCAGGGCGCGCACCGTCTGCTGCTGGTTGGCGCCCATGGAGACCTGAGCGACGAAGACATCGCCGTACGCCTGGGCGATCAGGCCCAGATCCTTCTTGGCGCCGCCCTTGCCCTTCGCCGCGAACTTGGCCGCGGCCCCGCGCGGGGTGGCCTTCGAGGCTTGGCCGCCGGTGTTGGAGTAGACCTCGGTGTCGAGCACCAGGATGTTGACGTTGCGGCCGCTGGCGAGCACGTGGTCGAGGCCGCCGTAGCCGATGTCGTAGGCCCACCCGTCGCCGCCGATGATCCACACGGACTTCTCGACGAGCTCGTCGGCCAGGGAGGCCAGGCGCACGGCGCACGGCTCGCCACGGCCCTCGAGGGCCTCCTTCAACCGGGCGACGCGCCCGCGCTGCTCGATGACGCCCTGCTCCTCGGTCATGTCGGCCCCGAGCAGGCCCTCGACCAGCCCGGCGTCGAGCCCGGGGAGCTCGGCGAGAAGGCGCTTCGCCTCGTTGTTCTGCTGCTCCCAGGCCAGGCGCATGCCCAGGCCGAACTCGGCGTTGTCCTCGAACAGCGAATTGCTCCAGGCCGGGCCGCGGCCGTGCGGGTCCTTCGCGTACGGGGCGGTCGGCAGGTTGCCGCCGTAGATGGACGAGCAACCGGTGGCGTTGGCCACGAGCATGCGGTCGCCGAACAGCTGGGTGAGCGTGCGGATGTAGGGGGTCTCGCCGCAGCCGGAGCAGGCCAGTGAGAACTCGAACAGCGGCTGCAGCTGGGCGACCCCCTTGACCTGGTCGTGGCGCACCTTGGTGCGGTCGATCTCGGGCAGGCCCAGGAAGTACTCGTAGTTGGTGCGCTCGGTCTCGAGGTGCTCGCGGCGCGGCTCCATGTTGACGGCCTTGCGGCCGGGCTCGGTCCTGGACTTGACCGGGCAGACGTCCACGCAGATGGAGCACCCGGTGCAGTCGTCGGGGGCCACCTGGACGACGAGCCTGTGATCGGCGAGCCTGCGGTCGCGGTAGCTCTTCGACTTGAAGCCCTCGGGCGCGTCCTCGAACTCGCCGTCAGGGGCGACCTTGATGCGGATCGCGGCGTGCGGACAGGCGATGGCGCACTTTCCGCAGTCGATGCACAGGGACTCGTCCCAGATCGGGATCTCCTCGGCGATGCCGCGCTTCTCGTACCGGCTGGTGGCGATCGGCCAGGTGCCGTCCACCGGCAGCAGGCTGACCGGCAGGGAGTCTCCGTCACCGCGCAGCATGGCGCCCGTGACGCGTCTGACGAAGTCGGGGGCCTCATCCGGAAGCGGCCTCATCCGGGCCAGGCCGGAGAAGTCCGCGCCGGGCCCGATGCGGATCATCTGGTCGACGGCCGCGTCGACGGCCCTGAAATTGCGCTCGACGATGATGCGTCCGCGCTTCTTCAGATAGGTCTTCTCGATGCTCTCCTTGATCATGCCGATCGCATCGGCCCGGTCCACGACGCCCGACAGGTAGAAGTAGCAGGGCTGCATGACCGTGTTGATGCGCTGGCCCAGGCCCGCCTCGCGGGCGACCCGGGTCGCGTCGATGACCCACAGATCCAGATCGCGCCCGACGATGATGCGCTGGATGTCCTCGGGCAGCCGGTCCCAGGTGCCGGTGCCGTACGGGGAGTTGATGAGCACCGTCGCACCCGGCTTGGCCAGGTCGAGAGTCGGCATCTTCTCGAGCAGCTCGAACTGGTGCACGGCGACGAAGTCGGCCTCGTCGATGAGGTACGGGGCGTCGATGGGCCTGTCGCCGAAGCGCAGATGGCTGATCGTCGTGGCGCCCGACTTGCGGGAGTCGTAGACGAAGTAGCCCTGGGCGTAGCGGCCCGGCTCGGAGGCGATGATCTTCACCGAGTTCTTGGCCGCGCCGACGGTGCCATCGGCGCCGAGACCGTAGAAGACGGCGGTCAGGCCGCCGGGCGCGATCGTGAAGCCCCTGTCGACCGGCAGCGACAGATGCGTCACGTCGTCGTCGATGCCGACGGTGAAGCGGCGGTGCGGGGCCGGACCGGCGAGGTCGTCGAAGACGGCCTTGGCCATGGCCGGGGTGAACTCCTTGGAGCCCAGGCCGTAGCGCCCGCCGGTGACCCGCGGCAGACCATCGGTGAAGTGCTCGCCGGCCTCGGCGACGGCCATGACGACATCGGCGAACAGCGGTTCGCCGGCGCTGCCGGGCTCCTTGGTGCGGTCGAGGACCGCGATGCGGCGCACGCTCGCGGGCAGGGCCTCGATGAGGGCCTCGGCCGGGAACGGACGATACAGGCGGACCTGGGCGACACCGAGCCCGGCACCGCCCGCGTTGAGCGCCTCGACGGTCTCGCGGACGGCGGCGCCGCCCGAGCCCATGATGACGACGACGTCCCGGGCGTCGGGCGCGCCGAAGTAGTCGACCAAGTGGTACTGGCGCCCGCAGCGGACGGCGAGCTCGTCCATGACCTCCTGGACCACGCCGGGCGCGACCTCGTAGAAGGGGTTGACCGCCTCGCGGGCCTGGAAGTAGACGTCGGCGTTCTGCGCCGTGCCGCGCAGCCTCGGGGCGTCGGGAGTCAGGCCGCGCTCGCGGTGGGCCAGGACGTCCTCCTCGCGCACCAGCGAGGCGAGGTCCTCCCCGCCCAGGACGTCGAGGGTGTTGACCTCGTGGCTGGTGCGGAAACCGTCGAAGAAGTGCAGGAAGGGCACGCGGGTGCGCAGCGTCGCGGCGTGCGACACGGCGGCGAAATCATGGGCCTCCTGCACACTCGAGGCGCACAGCATGGCCCAGCCGGTCTGGCGGCAGGCCATGACGTCGGAGTGGTCGCCGAAGATCGACAGCGCGTGCGTGGCCACCGCGCGGGCGGCCACGTGGATGACGGCCGGGGTCAGCTCGCCGGCGATCTTGTACATGTTCGGGATCATGAGCAACAGCCCCTGGGAGGCCGTGAAGGTGGTGCCCATGACGCCCTTGGTGGCCGCGCCGTGCAACGCGCCGGCCGCCCCGCCCTCGGACTGCATCTCGACGACCTCGGGGACGCCGCCCCAGATGTTCGTGCGGCCGGCGGCGCTCCAGGCGTCGCAGCTCTCGGCCATGGCCGAACTCGGGGTGATCGGGTAGATGGCGATGACCTCGCTCATCGCGTGGGCGACGCGGGCGGCCGCCTCGTTGCCGTCCATGGTCTCGCGACAGCTCTGCGGCAGGGGCGCGCCGGAGGCGCCGGCCCCGCCGGGCGTCGTCTGATCAGCGGTCGTCGCCTTGCCGGCGCCGGGACGGACAGTCGTGGTCATCGGAACTCCTCATGGAACTGACCCCAGAATTCCACAGGTCCCAAATCGGTCCGTAATCCTTCACGGGCTGCCCGAGATGGTCTCACACCGAGCACCGCCGGGCCGTGATGCGCCCCGGGCGCCGGGGCGGCCGGCGCCGGGCCGATCGGCCCG
>NZ_CAUTOU010000107.1:0-4037 GCF_963539965.1 uncultured Propionibacterium sp. | reverse complement strand
GCCGCAACGCCGCGCGACGGGCCCGACGGCGGCGCGCTCCCGGGGGCGCGGGCCGTGCCGTGCCCGTGCTCGTGGGTGGTCCATCGTTCCTCCTCTCCCACCGGTCGTTGCCGCCGCGCGCCGGCCCTCAGGCGCGCTCCTTGGCCCTCGTCGAACTCGCGCCGACCCTGGCCAGCCCGAGATCGAGGGCCAGCGGGACGCCGGCCTCGACCCGCACGGTGACCTGCGCCGGTCCGGTCTCGACGGTGGCCGTCACATCGGTCAGCTCACCGGTCATCGACCGGACGATCTCATCGGCCAGGTCGGGGTCCTGATCGGCCAGGGCCTGCGTCTCGGCCGCGGTCATCGCGGCCTGCTGGACGACGCTGCGCGCGTGCAGCCACACGCCGGCGTCGATGGCGCCGAGCAGGGCGAACATGACCACCGGGGCCAGGGCGGCCCACTGGATCGACTGGCTCAGGCCCCGCTCGTCGCGGCACCGGCCTGATCGACGGCTCATGGCTTCACGAGGGCATGTGCGCCGTGACGTAGGCGCGCACGGCGGCGACGACGATGCCCGCCACGACCACCGCGCCGGCCAGCAGGACGGCGTTCTCGGTGGACTGCGACAGGCCCCGCTCGTCCCGCAGGGCGGCGCCCGGAGCGGCACCGGCGAGGAAGCCGATGAGCAGCGCACCGGCAGCACCTGCACGCGTCAGCGGAGCTGGGAGTCGTTCCTTCATGGTGATCACCTTCTGATGGGGTGGTTGGTTGTTCCGTTGTGTTCTGTTGTCGGGGCCCGGCCGCCGGGCCTCAGGCCAGGCCTGCCAGCCTGAGCAGGGGAGGGGCGATGAAGGCCAGGCCGAAGACCATGACCGGCAGCGCCATCCAGACGGTCATGCGTTCGCTGACCTCCTGGGCGGCGGTGCGCTCGGCGGACAGGTGGGCGTCGCGCAACTCCTCGACACGGGCCGCCAGCGGTTCGGTGAGCGAGGCGCCCTGGTCGTCGAGCTGCATGATGTCGGCCAGGTCCGCCAGCGCCGGGAGCCTCAACTCGTCGGCCAGCGCGCGCAGCCCCGACCACGGGGTGCGCTGCTCGAGGTTCGCCTGCGCCAGGACACCGTGCACGCGCCGGAACACCGGTGCGTCCGAGACCGAGGCGGCCGCTTCGATCGCCTGGGTGCCCGAGCGGTTCGACATGCGCTCCAGCAGCACCAGGTCGAACAGAGTCAGCAGGGCCTCGTCCGCGTCGAAGCGAGTCCGTTCGGCGCCCCGGCGCAGCGCCAGATCGGGCCAGCACCAGCCGGCGACGGCCAGGACCGGCGACAGTCCGCTCACCGCCCCCGGCAGCGGGGCGCCCATGAGGGCGCTGAGCGCGAGGGCCAGCGCTGGGGCGGCCAGGCCGGCGAAGGCCAGCACGATCTTCTCGGCCACGAAATCGCCGATCGAGCGGTCGCGCAGCCCCAGCAGCCTGCCGGTCCGCCCGCCGAGCGGGATGCGCAGGCGCGTGTAGGCCCGGGCGCCCAGTCGTTCGAGGGCGCTGTCGGCGTCGTGCACCAGGTCGGTCTGGGCCGGCGTCTCCCGCGGCTCGCGCCCGTCGAGGACGGCGAATGCGTCGCCCATGCGTACGGTCCGCCTCCTCGAGCCGAGCAGCGCCCAGAAGACCCCGGTCCCGAGCAGGGAACCGGCCAACGCGACGATGAGGAGGGGTTCGACGATCATCGATGATCACCCGCCGCCGACTGCAGGATGCGTTCGCGGCGCTCGGGGCGGGCCACCGCCCGCAGCATGACGAGGGAGCCCAGGTAGGCGGCCAGCAGCAGCGCGCCGACGAGCTGCCCGGCGCCGGAGGCGTAGGGCGCCATGTATCCGGGGCTCGCCAGGGACGCGCCGGTCAGCACGGCCAGGGTGATGGCCGTGACCTGACGCACGACGATCCGCGGTTTGGCCCGCTCCGTCTCGATCTCGCGCAGCGCGGCCAGACGCCGCCGCGTGTGCTCGCCGAGGGCCCGCAGGGCGCCGACCGAGCCGGTCCCGCCGCGCCGGGTCGCGACGACGAGGGCCGCGACCACGGCATCGGCGTCGGGGCTCGCCAGCTCGTCGGCCATGGCGCGCAGCGCGGCGTCCAGCGTCCAGCGCGCATCGAGCCGGGCGACCACCGCGCCCACCGGGCCTCTCAGGACGGTCGGCAGCTGGGTGCGGGTGGAGCGGATCGCATCGGTCGTCGATTTGCCCGTGGACACCGAGCCGATCAGCAGGCGCACCCAGCGGTCGAGCGCCCCGAGGACGGCGGCGTCCCTGTTGGGCGGATCGGTCAGTAGCGGGGGGAGCACGACGACGAGGGCCGGGACGCCGACCAGGATCAGCGGCTGCCGGGTGAGGGCGAATCCCGCAAGACCGCCGGCGGCCGCCGCCGCGAGCCGGGCCCTGTGCGCCCGCCGGATCGTTGTCCACCGCGATGACCAGCGTCTCCATGGCCCGGTGGGGACTGCGGGCGGATGGCCGCCGCGTGCCGGCGCCTCGCGCCGCGGGCCGGCGAGAAGGCCCCGGACGAGCGCGAAGACGCCGATGACGAGCAGCGCCGCGCTGACGGCGACGAGGAGGCTCATGGTCGCCTCCCCTCGTCGGCGAACGGTGAGAGCTCGGCGAGCAGCTTCTCGCCCGGGTCGAAGACCTCGGGCTCGCCGTCACGGCCGGCCCGGTAGGCGAGGTGGGTCACCGGCCGGCCGGCCTCGATCGCGCCCGTCAGCGAGCGGATCTCGCTGATGAAGCGGCGCCTGCGCCCGCCGCGCCAGCTGTCGTCCACCAGGCTGACGTGCACGAGCAGATGGATGTTGTAGGCGATCTGGCGGTAGGCCTCGTCGAGGCGCAGCACCCCGCCGGCGGCGACGCGGGCGGCCAGGCGGTCCATCGTCGCCGACGCCGAGTGCGAGTGCGTCGTGGTGAGCGCCCCGGCGCCCGACTGCATGGCCTGCAGCATCGCCCCAGCCTCGTTGCCGCGCACCTCGCCGACGACCAGGCGAGTGAGGTTCTGGCGCAGCGCCTCGGGGATCAGGTCGGCCACCGTGTACTCGCCGATGCGCCGCCCGTCGGCCACCTCGCCGAGACCGATCTTGGCCTGCAGCGCCACCATGTTGCGGCGGCCCGGCTGCAGATGGGTGAGCAGCTCGTAGTCGGTCTCGAGCGTGCCGAAGCGCTCGGTGACCGGGATCGCGTCGACGAGCGCCCGCAGCAGCGTCGTCTTGCCCGCCCCCTGGTCGCCCGAGATCACGATCGACTGGCGCGCCAGCACGGCCCGGCGCAGCAGATCGGCGATCTCCCGCGGCATGAGCCCGCCGGTCGCCAGGTCGTCGAGGCCCACATCGGTGAGCAGGTGCTGGCGGATGATCACCGACGGGCGGTCGGCCAGGCCGAAACCGATGGCGTGCAGGCGGAAACGGTCGCCGATCGCCACGGTGATCGTCGGGTGGGCGTCGTCGAAGGGGCGCGGCGGGTCCGCGTTCTCGCCGAGGAAGCGCACCGCCGCGACGAGCTCCTCGTCCGAGTCCGCCACCGGCGCCAGCTCGCGGCGGCGACCGTCGCCGAACTGGGCGACGACGCTGTCGAACCCGTGGATCTCGATGTTCTCGGCGTCGGGGATGTCGAAGACCGGCTGCATGCGCCCGTAGCCGAAGATCGCGTCCTCGACCGCCTTCGCGTAGCGCTTCTCGAGCGCCAGCGGCCACAGCGCCTGGCCCGAGCGGGCCAACTCGTCGGCGTGCTCGTGCACGGTCCGCCCGATGACCGAGCGGCCCATGAGGCGTCGGTCGTCGGGCGCCATCGCGCACCGGTGCTCCTGCTCCCACTGCTCCTGGCGCTCGGTGATGAGCTCGGAGGCGGTGGCGCGCAGGGCGATGACGACCTGCCAGTCGGGCTGGGCGTCCTCGTCGAGGATCTGCTCCGGAGCGGCCCCGGCCGGGCCCGCCCGGCCGGGGCCGGGTACGGCCGTCGGGCCCTGCAGGACGCCCGACCGGGCACCGGTCCGTGAGGCGCACCCCGCCGCCTGCTGGGGGCGGGCC
>NZ_CAUTOU010000106.1:0-4778 GCF_963539965.1 uncultured Propionibacterium sp. | reverse complement strand
CTTCGTCTACCTCGAGGCCCTGCTGCCGGTCGGCGCCGACGAGGCCGCCGCGGCGGTGCGCGGGGTCATGGACCGGCACGACGTCTTCCGCGCCCGCCTGGACGAGGAGAACGCCCGCGTCCTCGTCGAGCCCGCCGCCGCGCCGGCCCCGATCCCCGTCCACGCCGCGGTCCGCGGCCGGGACGCCGACGGGCTGGTCGCCGGCGTCCGCGCCGGGCTCATCGCCGAGGCCAGGGCCTCCAACGAGGGCGAGCGGCTGTACGGAGTCGCCCTCGTCGAGCACGGGGACGCCACGCGGCTGTGCGTCTTCCTCAACATGATCATCGTGGACGCCGCCTCGGTGTACGTCCTGCTGCGCGAGATCGACGACCGCCTGGCCGGCCGGCCCCCGGCCCCGGTGGTCCCCTACGCCCGGGCCGCCCGGGAACTGGCTGCGCGCAGGGGCGGGGCCGTGCGCGAGCGCTCCCTGGCCTACTGGGCCGGGAAGGCGCCGGAACTGCCGCCGGCGCCCCGCTTCAAACCGGGCGTGACCGTCCTGGACGGCTGGTCGACCCGCCGCTGCTCCGCCGTGCTGCCGCGCGAGCTCCTCGAGAGGATCAGGGCCCGCGCCGGGCGCACCGGCGTCAGCACCACCGCCGCGCTGCTGGCCGTCCACGCCGGCGTCCTGGCCCGTTGGGCCGATCGGGGCGCCTTCAGCGTGAACATGACCGTCACCGAGCGCGCCGAGCTGGACGCCGGCGCCCGGGTCATGGGCGACTTCACCTCGTCCATGCTGATCGGCATCGACACGACGGCGGCCGGCGGTGTCGACGCGGTGTCGGCGGCCATCCACGCCGACACCGTCGCGGGTCTGATGAACCGCGGCTGCTCCGGCGTCGAGGTGATGTCCGAGTTCCTGCGCGGATCGGCCCCGCAGCAGGAGGCCCTCATGCCGGTGGTCTTCACCAGCTTCGTCGAGGGCGCCGCCGGCGCCGACCACTCCTCGGGGCTGCGGGTGGAGCACGCCTATACGCAGACCAGCCAGGTCTTCCTCGACATGCAGGCCATGCCCCACCGCGACTCGGTGAGCCTGTCATGGGACTACGTGCCCGAGTACTTCGGCTTCGACGTCCGGACGATGTTCGACGCGATGATCGAGGCCGTTGCGCAGTACGCCGACGGCGGCGAGCCGCTGCCGGTGCGCGACCGGGCCACCGAGCGGCGCGTCGTCGCCTACAACGACACCGCCGCCCCGCTCCCCGGCGGCACCCTCATGAGCGCCGTGCGCGCCTCCTTCGCCGAGCACGCCGCCCGCCCGGCCATCGTCAGCCCCGCCCTCGGGCTCGAGTACAGCTACGCCCAGGTCGAGGAGATCTCCGCCCGGCTCGCCGGGCTGCTCGTCGACAGGGGCTGCCGGCCCGGCGATGTGGTCATGATCGAGTCGACCAAGCACCCGATGTCGATCATCAACCAGCTGGCCGTGCTGCGCGCCGGGGCCTCCTTCGTGCCGGTCAGCGCCGCACACCCGGCCGAGCGCCGCGCCTACATCGCGCGGGCCTCCGGTGCGATCGGCCTCGTCCTGGCCGACGACAGCTACGACGAGCTGGGCGCCGCCTCCTATCCGGGCGCCTTCCGGGACGTCGAGGTCGACCCCGGGGCGCTGGCCTACGTCATCTTCACCTCCGGCTCGACCGGCCGGCCCAAGGGGGTCGAGATCACCCACGCCGGCGCGGTCAACACGATCAACGACATCAACACCCGCTTCGGCGTGGGCCCCGAGGACGTGATCATCGGCCTGTCGGCGCTCAGCTTCGACCTGTCCGTCTACGACATCTACGGGGCCCTGGGCGCCGGCGCCCTGCTCGCCGTCGTCGACGACGAGCGCGACGCCGACGAGATCCACGCAGTGCTGGGCCGGTGCGGGGTGACCGTGTGGAGCTCCACGCCCGCCCTCGTCGAGCTCGCCCTGCTGCGCGCCGAGGCCGGCACGCGGTACCCGGGCCTGCGCCTGCTCATGATGAGCGGCGACCGCATCGCCGCCGATCTGCCCGGGCGGGCCCGCACGATCTTCCCGAACGCGGACATCAACAGCCTCGGCGGCGCCACCGAGGGCAGCATCTGGTCGATCCATTACCGGTTCGACGGCGACCGGGACCCCGGGACGATCCCCTACGGTTATCCGCTGGCGAACCAGCGGATGTACGTCATGGGCTTCGACGGGCGCCCCTGCCCGGTCGGGGTGCCCGGAGAGATCTGCATCGCGGGCGCCGGGGTGGCCCTCGGCTACCGCGGCGAGAAGGACAGGACCGACGCGGTCTTCGTCGACACCGAGGACTACGGGCGCATCTACCGCACCGGTGACATCGGCGTCTTCAACGAACACGGCTTCATCGACTTCCTGGGCAGACGCGACCGTCAGGTGAAGGTGCGCGGGCACCGCATCGAGCTCGGCGAGATCGAGGCCGTGCTGTCCGAGGCGGACGGCACCCGGCTCGTGCTGGCCGCCGTGCTTGACCACCTCGGCCGCGATGCGCTGGTCGCCTTCGTCGTCCCGGAGCGCCCCGGGGCCGGCGTCGAGGCGGCGAGGTACACCGCCCTGGCCCGCCGCAAGCTGCCCGAGTACATGGTGCCGCAGCACGTCATCGGCCTGGACGAGGTGCCCGTGAACGGCCACGGCAAGGTCGACCGGCCGGCCCTGCAGCGCCTCCTCGAGGAGCGCATCGGCGCGGCCGGGCGGGCCCCCGCGCCGCCGTCCGGATCATTCCGAGGTCCGCTGCGCGAACTCTGGGAGGACGTTCTCAAGGGGCCGGTGACGAGCGACGACGCCTCGTTCTTCGAGCTCGGCGGCGATTCGCTGAAGTTCCAGGAGATGCTGCGCCGGGTCCGGCGCGCCAGTGGGCGCGCCCTGCGCTTCCGCGATGTCATCGTCGAGCCCACCCTCGCCCGCGTCGGCGAGCTCCTCGAACGGGCGCGGCCGGTCGGGGACGCCGCCGGGCCCGTCGACGAGGCGCCGGGCGAGCAGGGCGGTGACTTCGACCCCTTCCCGCTGACCGACATGCAGCTGGCCTATCTGGTCGGCCGCAGCGAGGCCTTCGCCCTGGGCGGGGTCGCCGAGCACTACTACGTCGAGTCCGAGAACGAACTCGACATGGCCCGTCTCGAGGACGCCTTCAACGCCCTCATCGCGCGCCACCCCATGCTGCACGCCGTCATCGGCGACGACGGCACCCAGCGGATCATGGAGCGGGCGCCCCGCTACCGCATCGAGGTCACCGATCTGTCCGGCGCCGACGACCGGACCGTCGAGCGGGCCATAGCCGAGCGGCGCGCCCTGCTCAGCCACGAGCGCTTCGCGCCCGGCACCTGGCCCCAGTACTCGCTGAGCGCCATCGACCTGGGACGGGGCCGCTACCGGCTCTTCCTCAGCATCGACATGCTGCTCGCCGACGGCGCCAGCCAGCGCATCATCCTGGAGGACCTGACCCGGCTCTACGAGGGCCGCGAACCCCTGCCGCTGGGCGGACGCTTCCGCGACTACGTGATGCGCCTGCGGGCCGGCCGCGGATCCGCCTTCGGGCAGCTGACCGGGCCCCAGGTGGACGGCATCGTCGACGGCTTCCCCGTCGGCAATGTCCTGCCGGAGCTGCCCGGCGCCCGTATGGACGCCGCCCCCAGCGTCCGCCGACTCTCGCAGCTGATCGGCGCCGAGCAGGCCGCCGCCCTGCGCGAGCAGGCCAGGGCGCACGGGGTGAGCATCTCGTCGCTGTTCGCCGCGGCCTACGTCGGATCACTGGGCCTGTGGGCCGCCGGCGGGCGCGTCGGCATCAATGTGACGACCTACAACCGCGACCGGCGCATCGCCGACACGGGCAATGTCGTCGGCGACTTCACCGGCGTGGTGCTGCTCAGCTACGACGCGACCGGACGGCCCGATCTGTTCGGGACGGCCCGGCGCGTGCAGCACGATCTGCTCGAGCACCTGGACGCCAGCTACTCGGGGGTGCGGATGATCTCGGAGATCGCGCGGCGCAGGCACGCCGTCGGTCAGGCGATCGCGCCCTTCGTGCTGACCTCGCTGCTCTTCGACGCCGACCAGCCCGAGCTGCCCGGCCGCGACGCCAGTGTCCTCGGCCGGATCCACCACGCGCTCTCCCAGACCCCGCAGGTGCTGCTCGACAACCAGCTGGTCCCGATGGGCGGACAGATCGCCGTATCGTGGGACTACGTCGAGTCCTTCTTCGACGCGACGATGATGACCGAGCTCTTCGAGCACTATCTCGCCACTCTGCGCCGCTGCGCCGCCGGCCGGGCCGACCCGCCGCCGGTGCCCGCGGGCTCGGCCGTCATGGTCAAGAGGGCGCTGCTGAGCCGCATGGGCGGGCGGGCCGGGCGCCCCGCCGCGCGTCCGGCCGAGGACGGGCGGGCCGAGCAGGAGGACGCCGGAGAGGTCCTGGCCATCGCCCGCGAGCAGCTGAGGATGCCCGCGCTGGCCGCGCCGGAGAATCTGTTCGACGCCGGCGTGGACTCGCTGGGCTTCATCGCCCTGGTCAAGGAGATCGAGAGCCGCACCGGCGTACGCATCCCGCTCGCCTCGGCCCTGAGCGATCCCAGCGCCGCCCGGCTGGCCCGGCTCGTGCGGGCGGCTCCGGAGCCCCGCGAGCCGGCGGGGCGGGCGGGCGGCGGCGAGAGCCTGGTCTGGCTCGCGCCCGGCGGCCGGACGAAGGCCGTCCTCGTGCACGGCGGCTTCGGAACGGTCGAGGTCTACCGCGACCTGGCCATGGCCCTGCCCGCCGACTGGG
>NZ_CAUTOU010000105.1:0-4845 GCF_963539965.1 uncultured Propionibacterium sp. | reverse complement strand
CGGGGCGGGGGCCGTCACCGAGCGCGCCCCGGCGCTCGACGCGCCCGCCGGGATAGGCGTTGGTCCCGCCCAGCCGGACGCCGAGGGCGCCGGCCCAGGCCGATTCGCACCAGCCGCCGTTCGGGCTGGGGTGGTCGCGGGCGTCGCGGAGCATGGTGCGTGCCGCCCGGAGGGCGTTGCCGCCGACGGCCGGGGCCAGTGCGCAGGCCAGGGCCCCGGTGATGCGGGCCGGGGCCAGGTCGAGGACGTCGTCGAGGCGTGCCGAGAACCTGCCGAAGTTCCCGTAGCGCTCGTCGCGGTGACCGATCATGGCGTCCAGCGTGTTGGCGGCGCGATGGACGAGCATCGCCGGTATGCCGCCCACGGCGCCCCAGAACAGCGAGGCGACGGCGGCATCGGCCGTGTTCTCCGCCATCGACTCGACGGCGGCACGGGCCAGCTCGGGCCCGTCCAGCTCGTCGGCCAGGCGCCCGCACAGGTTCGGGAGTCGTTCGCGCGCCCCGTCCAGGTCGCCGCATTCGAGCAGGTCGGCCATCGCGCGGCCCTCGCGGGCCAGCGAGCCGGCGCCGACGACCGCCCAGGCGGCGACGCCCGTGACGGCGGTGCGCGCCAGGGCGCTGCGTCGCCCGACGGCCTCCAGTACCAGCCCGACGGCGGCGGCGGGCGCACAGGCGATGGCGCAGTAGGCGGCGCCGCGGGCCGCCGAGTCGGACCACATGCGCCGCTCGAGCCACAGCGCCCAGCGCCCGAACCAGGCCACCGGGTGACCGGTGTCGGGCGGGTCGGGGACGAGGCGGTCGGCGGCGATGCCGACGACCAGGCCCAAGCCCCTGCCCATGGCTGCGGGGAGGGGGCGTTCATGATGCAGGTGCCCGATCATGCCGGCCCCGTCCCCATTAGGCTGCCGGTATGAGGCAGGGCCGCATTGAATTCGCGCTGGTGCGCCACGGGGAGTCCGAGGGGAACCTCGGCGGCCGGGTGCTCGGGGGGCAGATGACCCCCGATCTGACGGCGCGCGGCCGTACCCAGGCGCGGGCTGCGGCCAGGGAGCTCGCCGTTTGGGGCGCCGACGCCCTGTGGAGCTCCGACATGGTGCGGGCCCGGCGCACTGCCGGGCAGATCGCCCTCAGGACGGGGCTGCCCGTGAGGTCCACCGGCCTGCTGCGCGAGCAGAACCACGGGCGCCTGGACGGCGCCGAGCCCGGTTCGCTCGTCGCCGAGGCCACGCCGCCCGGCCTGGACGTCACGGAGGTCCGCTGGGGCGGGGGGGAGTCGGTCGTCGACGTCTACGCCCGCCTGCGCGTCTTCTGCGGGCAGATCGTCGCCGGCGCCCACAGCCGCATCATCGTGGTCGGCCATTCGGACATGGGCTGCTGCTTCGTCTCGATGCTCGCCGGCCTGGGCCATCGCCGTGTGCGCTGGGACCGTCTCCGCCACGGCCAGGTGGTCTATCTGAGCTGGGTGCCCGGGCAGCAGCTGCCCGTGTGAATGGGGGATCAGCAGCGGCCGCCCGCCGGGAGGAAGGGGGGGGCGGCCCGCGAACAGCGGCGCGGCCGGTGCGCGCAGCGCGTCCGTGCAGCAGGTGCGATCGTCGATCACCAGGCCGTCCTTCGCAGTGCGGTCGGGAGAACGGCCGGGGCCGCTCTCCTCGACCGGGAGTCGATTGCCGCCGCGTCCAGGCGACCGGGCTCGGGGCTCGTGGCCTCATCACCGTTGCGGGACAGCGCCGGATTCGCACCGGCTTCGCTGGGAACACGGCATCAGCCGTTGCCGGCTGACCAGATCGACCTTAGTACACGGACGGGCGAAGGAGGCCACTGGCCGGCCCGTGGGGGCGAAGAGGCCAGGATCGTGCACGCGAATGCGCACATGCGATTTCGCCGCACCGCCGGGCCCCGGTCTCCCCGGCCCGCGTGCGGACCGTTCAGGCGTACTGGTCGATGACGCCGAGGTCCCGCAGGAAGTTGGCGGCCCACTCCTCGATGTCGTGCTTGAAGACGTGTTTGCGCATGACCCGCATGCGGCGGGCGTGATTGGCATGGTCGTCGCCGCTGGCTCGGATGAGCTGGTTCTTCATGCCGTTGAGGTCATAGGGGTTGACCAGGTACGCCTGCTTGAGCTGGATGGCCGCACCCGCGAACTCGCTGAGCACCAGGGCCCCGGCGTCGGAGTCGTGCGCGGCGATGTACTCCTTGGCGACCAGGTTCATGCCGTCGCGCAGTGGCGTGACGACCGCCACGTCGGCGGCGCGGTACATGGCTGCCAGGGTCGTCTTCGGGTAGCTGGAGTGGCGGTACTCGATGGGGCTGCGGCCGATGCGCCCCACCGATGAGTTGATGCGCCCGACCATCTCGTCCAGCTGCGAGCGCAGCGCCTTGTACTGCTCGACGTTCTCGCGCGTCGGCGTGGCCACCTGCAGGTAGACGTTGTGCTCGGGGTCGAGCTGCCCGGAGGTGAACAGCTCGCCGAAGGCGCGCACGCGCCGGCGCAGCCCCTTGGTGTAGTCGAGCCGGTCGACGCCCAGGAAGATGTGCTCGGGATCGCCCAGGTCCTCGCGCAGCTGGGCAGCGGCCTCGCGCACCTGCGGGGTGCGCGACATGTCGAGCATCTCCTGCGCATCGATGGAGATCGGGTAGTCGCGGGCGATGACCATGCGTCCGTCGGGCAGGTGGATCTCCCCGCGCCGCGGCCGCCCGCTGGTGATCATGCGGGACAGGTCCGTGAAGTTGTGGGCGGAGTTGGCCTCCTGGAAACCGATGAGATCGGCCCCGAGCATGCCCTGGACGACCTGGCTGCGCCAGGGCAGCTGCCTGAACAGCTCCGGCGGGGGGAACGGGATGTGCAGGAAGAAGCCGATGCGCAGGTCGGGGCGCATCTCGCGCAGCAGCTCCGGCACGTTCTGCAGCTGGTAGTCCTGCACCCATACGGTCGCGCCCGGGGCGGCGACCTCGGCGGCCGCGTTGGCGAAGCGCTCGTTGACCTGCATGTAGGACTCCCACCATTCGCGGTGGTACTCGGGGTGCGCGACGCAGTCGTGGTAGAGCGGCCAGAAGGTGGCGTTCGACATGCCCTCGTAGTACTCGGCGATCTCCCCGGCGCTGAGCGGTACGGGGTGGACGCCGAAGCCGTCGAAGTCGAAGGGCTCGATGGTCTCGCCGGCCGAGCCGCTCCAGCCCACCCAGGTGCCGCCGCGCTCCTTCATGACCGGGATGAGGGCGGTGACAAGACCGCCGGGGGAGGCCGTCCAGCCCTGGGTGCCGTCGTCGTTGGTCACCCGGTCGACCGGTAGCCGATTGGCCACGACGACGAATCGGGCGTCGCCCTGAGTGCTCATGTCGGCCGGTGCGGCCGTGGTCGGGGCACTGGGGGGAGCGCCGTCCGTGGGACTGTTCGTCGGGCCGATTGTCATTGCGAAGACCTCCCTGGCTTCGGCGGGTTGTCCTCCAGGATATCAAAGGCCTCGTCAGACGTATTTCATCTTGTTCTGAGGGGCGATCACGCGGTTCCGGCCGGGCTTCTGGCACAGTGGGGCCATGAGCAGCCAGCAGTCCTCGAGCGGCCCGGTGGAGTTCAGGACGGACTGGGCGCGGCGCGCCCAGTCGGCGATCCTGGCCGCGCCCGGGCGCTCGGTGATCTGTCTCGACTTCGACGGGACGCTGGCCCCCATCGTCGAGCATCCGCAGGACGCCCGGCCGCTGCTGGCCTCGATGGCCGCGATCGACGCCTTGGCCGGGTGGATCGGCTGCATCGCCGTGGTCACCGGCAGGCCCGTCGCGACGGCGCTGGAGCTGGGTGGTTTCGCCGGGCTCGGGAACGCGGAGGGGCTGCGCATCTACGGCCAGTACGGGGCCGAGCGCTGGGACGGTTCGAACGGCCGGGTGGTCGCGCCCGGTCGCCCGCGCGAGATCGGGGAGGCCATTGAGCGGATCGGCCGCCTCCTCGAGGAGGCGGCCGCGGCGGGGGAGCCGGTTGCCGGTGCGCGCTTGGAGGACAAGAACCTTGCCGTCGGCGTCCACACCCGTTCGTGCCCCGAGCCCGGGGCTGCACTGGCGGTGCTCGAGCCGCGGCTGCGGCGGCTGGCGGCCGGACTCGGCCTGGTCGTCGAGCCGGGCAGGAATGTGATCGAGCTGCGCTCCAGCGCGCTGACCAAGGGCGATGCGGTGCGCGGGCTGGTCGGCGAGCTCGACCCGGTCGCGCTGGCCTTCTGCGGGGACGACGCCGGCGACATCGCGGGCTTCGACGCGGTGCGCGCCTGGCGCGACGAGGAGCACCCGGGGGCGGTCGTGGTCTCGTGCTCGCCCGAGGTGCCGGCACTGGAGCAGCAGGCCGATGTGCTGTGCGCCGGGCCGGTCGGGATCGCCACCTGGTTGGAGGGTCTGGCCGGCGGGCTGCGCTCGGGATGAGGCGGCGATCGGCTAGCCTGTGAACCGCCCGGATCCATCACCGGGCGAGGGGCGTTAGCTCAGCAGGTCAGAGCAGGGGACTCATAATCCCCGGGTCGTGGGTTCGAGCCCCACACGCCCCACCCCGCCGCCGTGTCCCCCACCCGTCCGGGGCATCGTCGCGAGCCGTGGATGGGGCCGCCGGTCCCCCGATCGGGGGTGCTGGGTTCTGGCCGATCGTTGCGGCGGCCGCGGTCCTACCGGTGCATCGAACGTGCCGCGGCCCAGCGGTCGGTTCCGCCCGGGGTGGTCCGGGCCGAGCTGTTCAAACGATTGAATTCCTGGTAGCTTTCGCCCCACGGACTCGGCCTCGGCGCAGAGCACCTGCGTGGAGGCTTACGCCGGCACCTGGAGTGCTATAGGTTTTGTGGATAGCAGGAAAGTTTGGATTATGGTTTAGGCT
>NZ_CAUTOU010000104.1:0-5004 GCF_963539965.1 uncultured Propionibacterium sp. | reverse complement strand
GGGGCCGCGGGGGGCGGCCCGTCCTCGTCCCCGAGCCCCTCGCGCCCGGCCCGCTCGATGATCTCGACGAACTGGTCGAGGGTGGTCGAGCGGTTGAGGCTCCCGTAGTCGATGCGGACGTCGAAGGCGTCCTCGCAGGCGGTGAGCACGCCCACCAGGGCCATCGAGTTGGGAACGGCGCCGGCCAGGCGCTCGGCGCCGGAGTCCACCGTGACGCCGGTCCTGGCGCGAATGATGGAGCGGACGGTCTGCATCACTGAGGTGAACACGACGGACCCCTCACTCGCTCGTCCCGACGAGCCCGATCAGTGCCGGGCGCCGCTTCTTGCCGGTGCGGGTGCGGGGGATCTCGTCCACCCAGGTCACGGAGGTGACGGGCACCCCGAACTCGCGCATGAGGATGCCGGTGGCCTCGTCCTGCCTGGCCGGATCGGGTTCGCCGGCGAAGAAGAGGTGGATGGCCTCCTGCCCGGTGGAGTCGTCGGTGAGGCCGACGACGGCGGTGTCGAGGCCGGTGCCCTCCTCGAGGGCCCGCTCCAGGTCATGGGAGTAGTAGTTCTTGCCGTTGACGAAGATGATGTCCTTCTTGCGGCCCACGACGTACAGCTCGCCGTCGATGAGCGCCCCCAGGTCGCCGGTGTCGAGGTAGCCGTCCTCGGACAACGGGCGGACGTGCTCGCCGGCGGCGTCCAGGTAGCGCAGCGCGATCGGTTCGCCGCTGATCCAGATCTCCCCGACGGTCCCGTCGGGCAGCCGGCGGCCCCCGCCGTCGCGGATGCTCACCGCGATGCCTTTCGCGGCCCTGCCCAGGCCGACGAAGGTGGCGCCGTGCTCGCGGCGCAGATCGGCGATCCGGGCGCCGGTGAGGATCGCGCTGCGCTCGAGGGTGACGGTGCGCAGGGGCTCGTAGATCTCGGCGACCGATACGCCCAGGGAGGCCTCGGTCAGGCCGTAGCCCGGCACCATGACGTTCTCGCGCAGCCCGTAGGGGGCCAGGGTCTCCTGGAAGGACATGGCGACCAGGGTGTCGACCGGCTCGGAGCCGTTGATGACCTTCGCGAGGCTCGACAGGTCAAGGCCCTCGAGCCCTCCGGTGCCGCGGCGGGCGATGGCGGCCAGCGTGTGCTTGCAGGCGAAGTTCGGGCAGAAGGTGACGGTGGGGCGGTGGATGTCGATCGCCCTGAGCCAGGAGAAGGGGTCCATGACGAACTGGCTGGTGGGCATGAGCACCTGGCCGTAGTCGCGGTACATGGAGTACAGGTGCACACCGACCAGCGACAGGTTGTGGGTCAGCGGCAGCCACGACAGCATGCTGTTCCTCAGCACCGATTTGCGCTCGGGCACGAGCGCGGCCATGCCCGCGATGAGATTGGCCTCGGTGATGAGGACGCCCTTCGGTTCGCCGGTGGAGCCGGAGGAGAACTGCACCAGGCGCAGGGCCCCGGGTCCCACGGCGGCCGGAGCGGCCTCGGCCTCGTCGGCGGGCTCGCGCGGCACGAGGGCGTTCATGTCGATGGCGCCCGGCAGCTCCGAGAGATCGGGCGGCCCGGGTTCGCCGCTGGGCTGGTGGAGCACGCGGCTGCCGGGCAGACAGCCGCGTATCCTGTTCAGCTGCTCCAGCGCCGCCGCCTCGGTCGCGCAGGCGAGCGGCACCGGCACGGCCCCGCCCCAGATGCAGCCCCAGAAGGCCTGGACGAAGGCCCTGTTGTCGGTCAGCTGCAGGATGACGAAGTCGCCCTGGCCGACGCCGGCGTCGGCCAGGGCGAGCCGGTAGGCGGCGGCCTCGCCGAGCAGCTCGGCATAGCTGTGGAACTCGCCCTCCAGATCGCCCGGCGTGATGAGCGTGAGGCCGAGATCGTGTTCGTTCTTCTTGTCGAGCAGAAGATCGGCCAGATGATTGATCATTCCTGTCCCCTTGCTGGTGGGTTGGGTGGCGCCGGCCCTCCCGGGCGAGTGGGGGTGCGCGGCTCGAGCGGCCGCCGGTCGCCCGGGGCGGCAAGGCCGGCGGTCCGTCGGCGGGCGGGTCCCCGAGGGGGTTCCCGGTCCAGGTCAAAAACTATGCTCCGGCGCGGCTCCCCCGACGGGGGTCCAGGAAACGGCCTCCCGCCGCCCGGCCCGGCGGCGGGCGTGCGCCCCGGTCCCGGCCACGCGGCCGTCGGCGCCGAGCACGACGATCCGGACGATCCCGATGAACGGGCACGACGGTGGCGGGGCCGGCCGGCAGGGCCGGGCCCGCGATCAGCAGGAGGCGGGCCCGGATGCCGTCGAGGACGACGGATGGCTTGGAGGCGAACCGGTCCGGCGGGTCGCAGGAGAGGGCATCGTTCAGGGCCTCGAGGACCGCCCGCTCCTGCCCGGTGGCGGGATCGCATCGGCCGCGTCTGCCAGCTCGACGCCGGCCGGCCCCGCCGTCCCGGGCGGGACCCCATGGTACTTAATTGAAGCATCCGTGCGACGCAGCGCCGCGGCCCGGTGCGCTCACCGGGCCACCGGCCAGTAGCCCGCAACAGGCTTCCGGCAAGCGGTTCCGTTCCGCGATCGGTTCGGTGCGGGAGGTGGCCCCGGCGCGGCGCCGGGCGGCCGGACAAGCGGATCGGGGGGCCATGGACGGGACGCACGGGTGGGCGGACGGGACTCTGCACGCCCTCGTGCTCGCCCGCCCGCAGGCGGTGCTCGTCTGGTCGCGCCCGCTCGAGCGCTGGCAGCGCCCCGAACTGCTCGCGCTACTCGACGCCGAGGTCCTGGCCGGGCTGTGGCGGCTGCGCCGCGAGGAGGACCGCTCCCGCCGCGTCACCGCCCGCGCGCTGCTCGCCCGGGCCGGGCTCATCGCCGCCGAGCGGGGACTGCTGCCGCCCGGCCCGCCCCTCCGGCTCCACGAGGCCCCCTCGCCCCGGGGACGGGGCAAACCGGTCGTCGAACCCGCCGGCTGGCGGGCCTCGGTGAGCCACGACAACGCGGTGGTGGCGGTGCTCGCCCGCGCCGAGGTGGGCGTCGACACGCAGGGCCTGGCCAGCGCCCCCGGCGTGCGCGCGATCGCCTCCTCGTTCACCGGCGGCGAGCAGGAGTGGCTGGCGGACCATCCCCGCGACACGGACGCGCTGAGACTGTGGACCGCGAAGGAGGCCCTGCTCAAGGCGCGCGGCACCGGCTTCTTCTCCGATCCCCGGCTGAGCGGCAATGACACCCTCCGCGGCACGGGCGCGCAGCTGGCGCACTGGCGCCCCTTCCCCGACGCGGTGGCGGCGTTGGCGGTGCTCGGTCCCGGACCCGTCGACTGGCCGGCGGGCTGGGAGCCGTTCGGCAGCCGGGGCACGGGCCTAGGATCGGTGTGAGTCGAAGTGGAGGCGCAGATGGCTGAGCGGACGCCGGGGATCTCGCAGGCGAGATCGCCGTACTCGGAGGCATTCAGGGAATTCATCGCGGGCGGCTGGGCGCCCTATCCGTCCGAGCCCCCCGGGCGGCTGGGCGCCGTCCCCAGCGCCACGGCCCACCGGGCGGCCCTGAGCCGGCAGTTCCCCGGCGAGCGCCTGATCATCCCGGCCGGCGGACACCGGCGGCGCAACAACGACTGCGACTTCCCCTACCGCCCGCACTCGGCCTTCGCGCACCTGAGCGGCCTGGGCGCCGACCGCGAGCCCGACGCGGTGCTCGTCATCGAGCCCGACGGCGAGGGCGTCCTCTACTTCCACCCGCGCGTGCCGCGCACCGATCCGGAGTTCTACTCCGACGCCCGCTACGGCGAGATGTGGGTCGGCACCCGCGAGTCGCTCGCGGAGATGTCGGCGCTGTGCGGCATGCGCACCGAGAGCATCGGTCTCCTGCCGGTGCTCATCGAGCGCAACGACGCCCCCGCCCGCGTCATCCGCGAGGCCGATCCGGCGATCACCGAACTGGTCGACACGGCGCGCGGCGCCGAAACCGACCTGGACGCCCGGTTGCACGCCGCGGCCGACGAGCTGCGCCTGATCAAGGACGACTGGGAGCTCGGCCAGCTGCGCGAGGCCTGCCGCCTCAGCGCCGAGGCCTTCGCCGACGTCGTCACCCACATGGACCGGGCCGTCGCGACCCGCCGCGGCGAGCGGCTGCTGGAGGGCGTCTTCGGCCTGCACGCGCGCACCGGGGGCAATGCCGTCGGGTACGACTCGATCGTCGCGGCCGGAGACCACGCGAACACCCTGCACTGGGTGAGGAACGACGGGCCGGTGCGCCCCGGCGACCTGGTCCTCATGGACGCCGGCATCGAGCTCGACTCGCTCTACACGGCCGACATCACCCGTACGATGCCGGTGAACGGCTCGTTCACGCCCGAGCAGCGCCAGGTCTACGATGCGGTGCGGGCCGCCCAGCGGGCGGGCCTGGCGGCCGCCAGGCCCGGCGCGGGCTTCCCGGACGTGCACCGCGCGGCCGTGGAGGTGCTGGCCCGGGCCTTCGACGACTGGGGCATCCTGCCGGTCCCGGTGGACGAGGCCCTGTCGTCCGACGGCGGGCAGTGGCGCCGCTGGATGGTGCACAGCACCAGTCACCACCTGGGCATCGACGTCCACGACTGCGCGCGCGCCCGCGACGAGCGGTACCGCCAGGGCACCCTGGTCGAGGGCATGGTCATCACCGTCGAGCCGGGCATCTACTTCAGGTCCACCGACCTGCTCGTCCCCGTCCCGCTGCGCGGCATCGGGGTGCGCATCGAGGACGACATCGTCATCACCGCCGACGGCTGCTCCGTCCTGAGCGAAGACCTGCCGCGGGAGTCCTCCGACGTGGAGGCCTGGATGGGCTCGCTCGCCCGCCTCCAGTGACCCCAGTGACCGGTCGGCTCAGCCCTGGCCGCTGCGGTCGGTGGGGTCGAAGGCGCCGCCGACCGGATGTTCGGCGGCCCCGCCCTGGCCCGGCGCGCTCGGGTAGCGCGGCGCAGGCAGACTCGACAGGTCGTCCTCGCCGGGCCGCCCGTAGGCCGGCTGCTGGTGGCCGCCGCCGGGAGCACCGGGCGCGGTCGGCGGGACGGGG
>NZ_CAUTOU010000103.1:0-5059 GCF_963539965.1 uncultured Propionibacterium sp. | reverse complement strand
CCAGGTCCTCCAAGGGCGGGGCGCGAGGCGCCGCGTCGCGCCCGAATCCGCTGCGGCACGCGATCGGCGTGGCGTGGTCGGGCCTCGCCGGCGCGCTCGGCTCCGGCGCGCGCCGGATCGGCCGTTCCGCCCGGGACATCGACCCCGCCCTGCGCCGCGACGGCGCGGGCCTGGCCCTCGTCGTCCTGGCCATCGTCGTCGCCGCCGAGTTCTGGTTCGGGGTACCCGGCGCGCTCGGCCACGGCATCCGCATCGCCTTCAGTACCGTCTTCGGCGCCCTCAGCTGCGTCCTGCCCTTCCTCATGGGCGCCATGGCGTGGCGCACGCTGCGCAATCCTGAGGCCAACGGCCCCGCCGGCCGCCAGGTCGTCGGCTGGACACTCTTCCTGCTGGGGCTGCTGGGCCTGGTCAACGTAACCGAGTCCCCACTGCCCGGCCCGGCCGTCATCGAGAGGATGCGCGCCCGCGGCGGGATCATCGGCTACATCTCGAGCTCCATGCTGAAGCAGCTCATGCCCGCATGGCTGGCCGGCGTACTGCTGTTCTTCGTCGTGCTGTTCGGCCTGCTGGTCATCATCGGCAAGCCCATCTACGAGATCGTCGACCAGGTCCGCGACGCGTTCGCCGGAGCTCAGGACCGCCGCGACAGGGCCATGGCGGCCCGGCAGGAGCGCAAGGCGCTCAAATACGGCGTCGACGAGGCCTACGACACCCCGATCATCGAGGAGCACAGGAGCCGGGGCCGCAGGCCGAAGAAATCCGCCGAGCCCGCCGGCGAACCCGAGGAGGTCTTCGACGCGGAGGCCTTCACGGACTCCGGGTCCGGCCCCGCCACGAAGCCCACTGCGAAGGCCGTCGGCGCAGGACGGGCCGCCCCCGAGCAGCGCTCTCTGCCGCTCCCATCCCCCGAGCCGCCGGCCGTCCCCGACCCGGAGCCCGGTGCCGGACTGGCCGCCCCCGAGCACGCGCAGATGCCCGCGCGCGTCGAGCAGCTGCGGCTGTCCGGCGACGTCCAGTACACGCTGCCCGATCTCGGCCTGCTCAAGCCGGGCTCGGCGCCCAAGGCCCGTACTGCGGCCTCCGACGAACTCGTCGACTCCCTGCAGTCGGTGTTCGGGGAGTTCGGCATCGACGCCCAGGTCACCGGTTACACGCGCGGTCCGACGGTCACCCAGTACGAGGTGGAGCTCGGCGCCGGCGTCAAGGTCGAGAAGGTCACGGCCCTGCAGCGCAACATCGCCTACGCGGTCGCCTCGCCCGACGTGACGATCCTGTCGCCCATCCCCGGCAAGTCCGCCATCGGCATCGAGATCCCGAACAAGGACAAGGAGATCGTCTCGCTCGGCGACGTGCTGCGCAGCCCCCAGGCGCGGAACAGCGGCAAGCCGCTCATCGTCGGCCTGGGCAAGGACGTCGAGGGCCGCGTCGTCCTGGCGAACATCGCCAAGATGCCGCACCTGCTCGTGGCCGGCGCCACCGGCTCGGGCAAGTCGAGCTTCGTGAACTCCATGATCACCTCGATCATGGTCCGGGCCACGCCCGACGAGGTCCGGCTGATCCTCGTCGACCCCAAGCGCGTGGAGCTCAACCAGTACGAAGGCATCCCGCACCTGGTCACACCCATCATCACGAACCCGAAGAAGGCCGCCCAGGCCCTCGAGTGGGTCGTCCAGGAGATGGATCACCGCTACGACGACCTGGCCGCCTTCAGCTTCCGCCACATCGACGACTTCAACAGGGCGGTGCGCGCCGGCCAGGTGCAGTTGCCCCCCGGCTCCGAGCGCGAGCTCACCCCGTACCCGTACCTGCTGGTCGTCGTCGACGAGCTGAGCGACCTCATGATGGTCGCCCCGCGCGACGTCGAGGAGTCGATCGTGCGCATCACCCAGCTGGCCCGCGCCGCCGGCATCCACCTGGTGCTCGCCACCCAGCGCCCGTCGGTCGACGTGGTGACCGGCCTCATCAAGGCCAACATCCCCTCGCGGCTGGCGTTCGCCACGAGCTCTGCCACCGACTCGAGGGTCATCCTCGACCAGACCGGCGCCGAGCGCCTGGTCGGCCAGGGCGACGGCCTCTTCCTGCCGATGGGCGCCGCCAACCCGAAGCGGGTCCAGGGCAGCTGGGTCACCGAGGCCGAGATCCGCGACGTCGTCGAGCGCGTCAAGGCCCAGCTGGAGCCCCAGTACCGCACCGACGTGACCGCGTCAGCGGCCGGCGAGAAGAAGGCCGCCGAGGACATCGGCGACGACTTGGAGCTCGTCCTCGAAGCCTGCCGCCAGGTCGTGGAGCTGCAGCTCGGCTCCACCTCGATGCTCCAGCGCAAGCTGCGCGTCGGCTTCGCCAAGGCCGGACGCATCATGGACATCCTCGAGACGCGCGGCGTCGTCGGCCCCTCGGAGGGCTCCAAGCCCCGCGACGTGCTCGTCAAACCGGACGACCTGGGCGACGTGCTCGCCTCGCTGTCGGGCGGGGCCGCCTGAGGATGCGGCGCCTCGCGCGCCCGGGCGCGGCGGTGGATACTGAGACATGGACAGGCCCGCGGTTCGTCTGATCGGCGCCGAGGCCCCCGTCGGCGCCGCCGCGGGGTCGCGCACCGTTTCCCGCAGTGCGCCGGCCCTTGCGGGGGGTCCCGGAGCGACTACGGTTGTGGCATCACGCGGCACCGGCCCGGTCGCCGGGCCCCGACCGGCGCCGCCGCGGGTGTGCAGGACGGAGCAGAGCAGGGGGCGCAGCGCGCATGAGCAAGCCTGAGGTGACCGAGGTCGAGCAGGACACGACGCTGGCCTTCGTCTGGAACGTCCCGAACGTCCTGACGGTCCTGCGCCTGGTCCTCGTGCCGGTCTTCGCGGTCGTCCTGCTGACGCATCCGCACAGCCATGCCTGGCGGTGCTGGGCGACGGCGGTCTTCATCGTCGCCATCCTCACCGACCTGGCCGACGGCAAGATAGCCCGCAAGTACAACCAGGTCACCAATTTCGGCAAGATCTGGGACTCGGTGGCCGACAAGGCGCTCACCGGCATGGCCTTCGTGGGCCTGTCGATCATCGGCGAGCTGTCCTGGCCGGTCACCGTCGTCATCCTGCTGCGCGAGTGGGGCATCACGCTGATGCGCTTCCGGGTGCTCAAGTACGGCGTCATGGCCGCGAAGAGGGGCGGCAAGCTCAAGACTGCCCTGCAGGGCGTCGCACTGACCATGTTCCTGATCTGGGTTCCCGACGGCCTCACCTGGTTCTGGGCGCTGCGCTGGCTCATCATGTGGGCGGCCTTCGCGCTCACCGTGCTGACCGGTGTCGACTACGTCTTCGACGCCTACCGGCTGCGCCGCGACTCCGTCAGGGTCGGCCACCCCATCGATTACAGCGCCGGGCAGAACCGATGACCGGCCAGGACGAGTCCATCCGGGCAGCCGCCGAGAGCCTGCTCGCGGCCTGCCGGCGGCGCGGTCTGGGGCTCGCCACCTGCGAGTCGATCACCGGCGGCGGCATCGGCTGGGCCCTGACCGGCGTGCCGGGAGCCTCGGACGTCTTCCGCGGGGGGCTGATCACCTACGCCAGCGAGCTCAAGACCTCATTGGCCGGGGTCGACGCCGGGTTCATCGCGGAGAACGGCGTCATCAACGAGCGCACCGCCCTCCAGATGGCCGGTGGCGCCGCGCGGGCGTGCGGGGCCGATGTGGCCGTCTCGGCCACCGGCACTGCCGGCCCCCTCGGTCAGGACGGCGTCGCCCCCGGGACCGTGTGGATCGGCATCCGCACTCCGGCGGGCGCGAGCGCCCACCGGCTCGCGCTGAGCGGCGGGCGCGCGCAGATCCGCGAGGCGACCATCCGGCAGGCCCTGCGACTGGCGGCCCGAGCACCCCTATAGCATCCCGGCCCTCGCCCCGTCGCACTGGGGTCGAAAAATGTTCGCTCATCGGGAATGAATCGGTGCCGCGACCCGTTTACCAGGTGTGACCGCGGGGTTGACTGCCGTGAGGAGGCAGGCCGCGCGGGTCCCGAGGGGAGACATTGTGAAGCCGCTGTTGGTCCGTGAACTGCTCGGTGAGGCTCTTCGTGAGCACCGTATGGGTCAGGGGCGCACCCTGCGTGACGTCTCGCTTTCCGCCCGTGTGAGCCTCGGTTACCTCTCCGAGGTCGAACGGGGGCAGAAAGAGGCCTCGAGCGAACTGCTCTCCTCGATCTGTACCGCCCTTCGCGTGCCGATGTCGGAGATCTTCCGCCGCGTGAGCGAGAAGCTCCTCGTCGCAGAGATCGAGAACGACGGAAACCCTACTGCGCAGCCCCGCCGTCAGGTCGAGGTCGCGGCCTGAGGGACGCCGAATGGCCCATCCGCTGCGGGGCCGCCGCCGGGTCAGCCCGGTCGGCGGCCCGCGACGGCCCGTCTGCGCCTGTAGCCCTGCGGGCTCGCTACGAAACCGGCCGCCTCGAGACCCTCGTGCAGCTCCCCGGCCTCCAGGGCGCTGCGAGCGTCGATGCGGTCGATCGACACCTGCCGGATGCGCCCGGCGTCGACCATGCCGCCCACCATCGACAGGGCTCGGCCGATCGCCTCGGGGCCGGCGTCGGCGAAGGTGACGAGCGTGTGCGCGCCGCGCTCCAGGTAGACGACCGGGGCCCCGTCGTCGAGGGCGACGAGAGCGCCGGCCTTCCGGGACGGCCGGTGGGCGTTCGTCGCGGGCCACTCGAGGGCCGCGCCGTAGGGGTTCGCCGGATCGCAGGCGGCCAGCAGCCGCAGCGGCGCGGTACCGGCCCGCCGCAGCTCGTCGACGGCCCCCGGCACGGCGAACTGCGCCCCGCCCAGTCCCTCGATGAAGTAGCCGCGACGTACCGCACCGGATTCCTCGAGCGTGCTGAGCAGGCGGTAGACCCGTGAGAAATCTCCGGTGCCCGGCTCGGTGAGGGCGCTGCCCCTGGTCAGGACGCCGTAGCGGACCAGCTCCGTGTCGACCTGGTCCAGAAGGGTCTGGGGGCCGGTCTCCGCGGCCGGCACCCGCGACCAGCGCACCCCGGAGGCCGGCGGCGCCGGCCGTGCCGGACGCGGCCTCATGAGCCGGCGCCGG
>NZ_CAUTOU010000102.1:0-5080 GCF_963539965.1 uncultured Propionibacterium sp. | reverse complement strand
CAAAAAACAAAACAAAACCAGAAACACGCTGTTGAGTTATCAAGAAACAACCACCGCTGAACGGCGACTCGAATCACCGTAGTCGACCGATCCATCGAAATCAAAACACGATCTCGGATTTCTCGTCAAACCAGGAAACCATTGATGGTTACCGGACCGACCACACGCTCTCTTGTCACCGGCAGCAGGCAGCCTGACTAGTGTAGACCCTTGAGAACCCGGAATCAACCAGACCCTCTCCGGACACCGGCACCGACTCGGGACCACCCGCAGGAAGCGGCCGAACCCCGTCAGGAACCCTTCTCTTGTCACACCACCTTGCGGCAGCTCGGAGAACGTTACCCCGGAAGCACCGCGCATGCAAATCGAACGATCCGTTCAGCTGCAGCAGCCGGCACCGGAGGAACGATTCACCTTGTCACCTTGCCAGAGGGTGGATCCACACCGCCGCTGCCGCTTCGCCCCCGGTAGACACGACGGGCCGGCCTCGTGCCGAGGAGCCCCGAGGGCAGGGGCCGGCGCCAGGCAACCGGCCAGGAAGCGCCCCCATCGCCAACGAGCGCGACCGCCGCTGGACAAGCCGTTGGACAGGTTGAGGGGCCGGCCCACCGGGGCCGGCCCCTCAACCGAATCGTGCAGGTGGCCCATGCCACTGCAGGGGATCAGTACATGCCACCCATCTCGTCGGCGCCGGCCGGAGCGGCGGGCTTCGGCTCGGGCTTGATGGCGATGACGGCCTCGGTCGTCAGGAAGAGGCCGGCGATGGAGGCGGCATTCTGCAGGGCGGAGCGCGTGACCTTGGCGGGATCGATGATGCCGGAGGAGACCATGTCGACGTACTCGTCGGCGGCAGCATCCAGCCCCTGGCCCTTCGGAAGACCCTTGACCTTCTCGGCCACGACGCCGCCCTCGAGGCCGGCGTTCACCGCGATCTGCTTCAGCGGGGCCTCGACAGCGGTGAAGACGATCTGGGCGCCGATCTCCTCATCGGCCGTCAGTCCAGCGGGCAGCCCGGCGGCAACGGCGGCCTGGATGAGGGCCACACCGCCACCGGGGAGGATCCCCTCCTCCACAGCGGCCTTGGCGTTGCGGACGGCGTCCTCGATACGGTGCTTGAGCTCGGAGGCCTCGACCTCGGTGGCGGCGCCGACCTTGATGACCGCCACGCCGCCGGCGAGCTTGGCCAGGCGCTCCTGGAGCTTCTCGCGGTCGTAGTCGGAGTCGGAGTTCTCGATCTCGGTACGGATCTGCTTGATACGGCCCTGAATCTGGTCCCTGTCACCTGCTCCGTCGACGATCGTCGTGGAGTCCTTGGTGACGGAGACGGAGCGGGCACGTCCGAGCATCTCGATCGGCAGGGTGTCGAGCGAAAGGCCGACGGTGTCAGAGACGACCTGGCCACCGGTGAGGGTGGCGATGTCGCCCAGCATGGCCTTACGACGGTCGCCGAAGGCCGGGGCCTTCACGGCGACGGACTTGAAGGTGCCGCGGATCTTGTTGACGACCAGGCCGGCGAGAGCCTCGCCGTCGACGTCCTCGGCGATCACCAGGAGCGGCTTGCCGGTCTGCTGGACCTTCTCGAGGATGGGCAGCAGGTCCTTGAGGGACGAGATCTTGCCATCGACGATGAGCACATAGGGATCGTCCAGGGCGGCCTCCATGCGCTCGGTGTCGGTGACGAAGTAGGGGCTGATGTAGCCCTTGTCGAAGTTCATGCCCTCGGTGAGCTCGAGCTCGAGGCCGAAGGTGTTGGAGTCCTCGACGGTGATGACACCCTCTTTGCCGACCTTGTCCATGGCCTCAGCGATCTGATCGCCCACGGCGGGATCGCCGGCGGAGATGGAAGCGGTCTGGGCGATCTGGTCGCGCGTCTCGACGTCGATGGCCAGCTTGCTCAGCTCGGCCGAGATGGCCTCGGTGGCCTTCTCGATGCCGCGCTTGAGCTCGATCGGGTTGGCCCCGGCGGTGACATTGCGCAGCCCCTCACGCACCATGGACTGGGCGATGACGGTCGCAGTGGTGGTGCCATCGCCGGCGACGTCGTCAGTCTTCTTGGCGACCTCCTTGACCAGCTCGGCGCCGATCTTCTCATAGGGGTCGGAGAGCTCGATCTCCTTGGCGATGGAGACGCCGTCGTTCGTGATCGTGGGAGCGCCCCACGACTTCTCCAGGACGACATTGCGACCCTTGGGGCCGAGCGTGACCTTGACCGCATCGGCCAAGGTGTTCATACCCGCCTCGAGGCCACGGCGGGCGCCGCTGTCGAATTCAATAAGCTTTGCCATGTTCGGTGGGAATCCTCCCGCGCCGGTCGCCCGGCGCTTCGTTGTCCGCGCCGGCCGAGCCGACGCTTCATTGTCAATGTGAGGCGGATCGACGATGCCCGCGACGGACGGCTCTTGCGAGCCTCACCCCCGATCCTCGGGTGGCACTCAGCCACACCGAGTGCTAACCACATTCTTAGCACTCGAACCCATGGAGTGCAAAAGTTTTTCACCGTCGGGTTGAGCGGCTCCGGCTCAACCCGTGACGCCCCGGTGGGGCGGACGTCCGACGGGCGCACCGCGGGAGGGACGGGAGCGGAGCCGTCCGCCCGGGTCGCCGGGGCTCCGTGCTCCCGCGGTTCCGCGCATCGGACGAGCGCCGCCCGGCCAAGAGCCCCGGCGCGGGCTGTCTCTCGCGCGCCGTTGCCGATGAGGATGCGCGCCGCATCGCCTACCGCAGCCCCTTCCACGCATTCCCCGAAGCCATCACGGTCGTCACCGCACAAGAATTCTTCAGGAACAGTTCTGAACAACCATCCCGGGCTCAGCGGGCCAGGCGATGGGCCGAGCGCTCGCGGTGCCGCTGCTCGCGCAGGCGGCGCAGGCGCTTGACGAGCAGGGGGTCGTGCTCGAGGGCCTCGGGGCGGTCGATCAGCGCGTTGAGGATCTGGTAATAGCGCGCCGTCGACAGGTCGAAGCGGTCCCGGATCTCCTCCTCCTTGGAGGAGCGGGCCGTCCACCAGGACTTCTCGAAGTCGAGGATGGCGGCGTCGCGCTCGGACAGAGCACCGTTTTCATCGATCTCGTGCACCAGCTGGGACATGCCTCGAGTCTAGCCCACGGGAATGACATCATTGTCATTCGCAGCCCGTCCGGCCGACGCCTTCGACGGGGAGCCCATGGAGAGGGTTCCCCGTGGCGGAGGGAACGGGTCCATGACACTATAAGCAGGCAGGTGCCTGACACGGCGGTCCCGGGAGCGGGCGGTCGGTGTGAGTGCGCGCAACGACCAAGCGGGAGGATGTAAGGACCACTCATGCGACCATTGACGGGCATCGTGAAGAACTATGCCTGGGGCTCTCCTGACGCGATCCCGGCCATTCTCGGCGTCGAGGCCGACGGGAACCCGCAGGCCGAGTACTGGCTGGGCGCTCACCCGTCCAGCCCGGCCGTCATCGGTGACACCACCCTCGACCGGCTCGTCGCCTCCCGCCCCGAGATCCTCGGGAAGGCCGGGCGGCGCTTCGACGGGCAGTTCCCCTACCTCATGAAGATCCTGGCCGCCGCCCAGCCGCTGAGCCTGCAGGCCCATCCGTCGTGCGACCAGGCCCGCGCCGGTTTCCAGGCCGAGGAGGCCAGGGGCGTCCCGCTCGACGATCCCACGCGCACCTACAAGGACACCTGGCCCAAGCCCGAACTGCTCGTCGCCCTCGGCCCCTTCGAGGCTCTGTGGGGCTTCCGCGATCCGCTCGAGACCGCCGAGCTCTTCGACGCCCTCGAGCCGCGCGAGTCACTCGAACCGCTGATCGGCCCGCTGCGCCACCGCGGCGCCGAGGCCGGCCTGGCAGAGGTCTTCCTGGAGTGCCTGTGCCCCGACGAGACGCATCGGGCCATGACCAACGGCGTGCTCAGCGCGGCGCTCGACCACGCCGACGACAGGGGGAGGGTGGGTCGATTCGCGCGCCTGGCCATCGGCCTGGACGAATTCCATCCCAGTGACCCGACGATCCTGGCCGCACTCATGCTCAACCATGTGCACCTGAACAAGGGCCAGGGTCTGCACGTGCCGGCCGGCGTCCTGCACGCATACCTGAGCGGCACCGGGATCGAGATCATGGCGAGCTCCGACAACGTCGTGCGCGGCGGTCTGACACCGAAGCACATCGACGTCGACGCCCTCGTCTCGCTGCTGCACTTCACACCGGACGAGCCCGACATCATCACGCCCTCCCCCGTCGGGGCCGGTGTCTCCTACTACCCCACCGACGAGCCCGAGTTCTCGCTGTGGCGCGCCGACCTGGCGCCGGACCGCCCGACCGACCTGCCCGGTGCCGGGCGCGCGCGGATCCTGCTCGTCGTCGAAGGACACGTCTCGATCCAGGACGAGCGGGGCGGGGAGCTCGGCGAGATCCACCAGGGCGAATCGGTCTTCTTCGAGGCTCCCGAACGGGTCCGCCTGCGGGGCAACTGCCTGGCCTTCGTCGCCGCCTCCGGCGACCTGGAGTGAGCGGGCGGGAATCGCCCGGCGCCGGGCGATTGGCCGCACCCGGCCCGGGACGGCACAATGGTTCGTGCCCGTCGGCCCTGCCGTACGAGCCGCCGGGGCCGACTGGCCCGGCGACGCCTCCGTAGCTCAGCGGCCAGAGCATTCGCCTTGTAAGCGAAGGGTCGAGGGTTCGACTCCCTCCGGGGGCTCCCCTCGCCGGTCATGCACCGCGGGTCATGCACCGGAGGCGCAGTGGCTCACCACAACCGGGGTGCAGCAGCGGATGACGGGCTGACGCCGGGCGGAGTGGAACAGATCTTCCGGACTCCGGGCAGTGCCGAGTTGCCGGGGCCGGCCCGACCCGTGGGATCTCCTGGTATTCGCTGCGGGCCCCGGTGATCGAGTGCTGAGCGGGGCTCGTTTCCGGGCCGCAGCGCAACCCGGGCCCAGGATGTCACGACCCCCTGCCCGGGAACGGGACGACGGGGCCCGGAGGACCGCCGGGCACCGTCAGTGCCGACTGCAATAATTCGGTAAGCACGATGAGGGAGTCAGCATGTTCGCTTTTATCGGCCGCGCCGTTTCCCGTCGCCCGGTGGTGTTCGTCATC
>NZ_CAUTOU010000101.1:0-5665 GCF_963539965.1 uncultured Propionibacterium sp. | reverse complement strand
CACACCTGCTCGGTCACCTGCAAGCAGGCGTGGACCAACCGCGAGGGCACCGAGTACATGTGGTTCAACAACGTCGAGACCCGCCCCGGCGTCGGTTACCCGCGCGGCTGGGAGGACCAGGACGGCTGGCACGGCGGCTGGCGGCGCACCGCCTCCGGCAGGGTCGTGCCCCGCCTGGGCGGACGCCTGTCGACCCTGTCGAAGATCTTCGCCAACCCGTACATGCCCGGGATGGACGACTACTACGAGCCGTGGACCTACGACTACGACAGGCTGCTGAGCGCCCCGGCCGGGCAGCGGAGCGCACCGACGGTGCGGGCCCGCTCGCGGATCACCGGCAGGCACATGGACACCATCGAGTGGGGCCCCAACTGGGACGACGACCTGGGCGGCTCCATGGAGACCCTCGACGACGACCCGGTCCTGCGGCAGATGAACCTGCAGGTCTCCAAGACCATCGAGGACTCGTTCATGTTCCACCTGCCGCGCATCTGCGAGCACTGCCTGAACCCGACGTGCGTCTCGGTGTGCCCCTCGGGCGCCATGTACAAGCGCGCCGAGGACGGCATCGTGCTCGTCGACCAGGACGGGTGCCGCGGCTGGCGCATGTGCGTGGCGGGCTGCCCGTACAAGAAGGTCTACTTCAACCACGAGACCCACAAGGCCGAGAAGTGCACGCTGTGCTACCCGCGCCTGGAGGCGGGCCGGCCCACCGTCTGCTCGGAGACCTGCGTCGGGCGCCTGCGCTACCTCGGCGTGGTCCTGTACGACGCCGACCGCGTCGACTGGGCGGTGTCGCGCCCGGACGAGACCGAGCTGTACGCCGCCCAGCGCGAGATCCTGCTCGACCCGCACGACCCCGAGGTGCTCGCCCGGGCCGGGGCCAACGGGGTGCCGCACTCGTGGCTCGTCGCCGCGCAGGAGTCACCGGTCCGGCGGCTCATCGGCGACTACGAGCTGGCGCTGCCGCTGCACCCGGAGTACCGCACGCTGCCGATGGTCTGGTACGTCCCGCCGCTGTCGCCGGTCGTGGACGCGGTGACCGCCTCGGGCGGCGACGGCGAGGACCACCGGGTGCTGCTGAGCGCGCTGTCGCAGATGCGCATCCCGCTGGAGTACCTGGCCGGCCTGTTCGCAGCGGGCGACACCGCCCCGGTGGAGCGCTCGCTGCGCCGCCTGGCCGCGATGCGCTCGTACATGCGCGACGTCTTCATGGGCGGCGAGGGCGACGAGGGGATCCCCGCCGCGGTCGGCATGAGGGGCCGGGACGTCCAGGACATGTACCGGCTGCTGTCGATCGCCAAGTACGACGACCGGTTCGTCGTCCCGACGACGCACTCGGAGCTGCCGCGCGGCATCGCCCAGCTGGAGGGCTGCCCCATCCGCGACCTCGACGACGACGCCTTCTTCCCGGCGGCCCGCGGCGGGGCCCGCCCGTCGCCGCCGCTGCAGGTGCCGCGATCATGAGCGTCTTCATGGGCGCCCCCCGCATGCCCGTCGAACGCGGCGTGGACGCCACCCGCGGCCAGCGGCAGAGCGTCGAGATGGCCTGCTCGCTGCTGCTGGACTACCCGGCCGACGCCCTGGCCGAGCAGCTCGGTGCGGTGCGGGCCGAGCTGGCGTCCCTGCCCGCCCCGGTCGCCGAGCGCCTGGAGGCCTTCTGCACCCGCGCCGGCGCGCTCGGGCTGCGGGCCCTGCGCGAGCACTACGTCGGGACCTTCGACCAGCGCCGGCGCTGCGCGCTGTACCTGAGCTACTACGGACAGGGCGACACCCGCGGCCGCGGGCGGGCCATCCTGGCCTTCCGCGAGATCATGCGGGCCGCCGGCTTCGAGCAGGCCCGCGAGGAGCTGGCCGACTACCTGCCGGTCGTCCTCGAGTTCGCCGCCCTCGACGAGCAGGGCATGGGCGAGGAACTGCTCGAGACCCACCGCGAGGGCCTGGAGGTCATCCGGGCCGCCCTGGTGGACTCGGGCTCGCCGTACGCCGAGCTCCTGGAGGCGCTCGTGGCGATCCTGCCCGAACCCGACGAGGCGACCATCGCCGCCTACCGCAGGCTGGTCGCCCAGGGCCCGCCGACGGAGCTGGTGGGTCTCGGCACCGGCCGCCCCGGTGACCCGGCCGCACCGCACGATCCACTGCCCGACCCGCTCGACGGGCGCCCGATGCCCGGCCCGGGCGCCCCCGCGAACCGGCCGGGCTCCCCGAAGGAGGGGTGAACGCCATGCCTGCCGCCTCGATCCTGGCCTGGGCCGTCCTGCCGTACCTGTCGATCGTCCTGCTCATCGGAGGGCTCGTCTGGCGCTTCCGCACCGACCAGTTCGGCTGGACGAGCAAGTCCAGCCAGTGGCAGGAGAGCGCGATCCTGCGCTGGAGCTCGCCGCTGTTCCACCTGGGCATCCTGTTCGCCGCCCTCGGCCACGTGATGGGCCTGGCGGTCCCGCAGGACCTCACCGACGCGCTGGGCATCTCGCACCACGTCTACCACCTGGTCGCGACGATCCCCGGGTCCATCGCCGGCGCCGCCGCCGTGGTCGGGCTGTCCGGTCTGCTGTACCGGCGCATCGTCGTGAGATCGGTGCGCCTGAACACCTCGAGGATCGACGTCCTCGCCTACGTCCTGCTGACCATCCCGATCCTGCTGGGCGCCGCGGCCACCTTCAGCACACAGGTCCTCGGCCCCGAGGGCGGCTACGACTACCGCGAGACGATCTCGGTGTGGTTCCGCTCGATCCCGATGCTGCACCCGCGCCCCGAGCTCATGGCCGACGTGCCCGCGGTCTTCAAGGCGCACATCGTCGCCGGCATGCTGCTGTTCTGCGTCTGGCCGTTCACCAGGCTCGTCCACGTCGTCTCGGCGCCGGTCGGCTACCCGACGCGCCCGAACGTCGTCTACCGCTCCCGCAGGGACGGCCGGGTCGCCGCGACGCCCGCGCCCCGCGGCTGGGAGCGCCCGTTCGAGAAGACCGGCGGGAGGGGGCGCTGAACCGGGCGGCCGGCGCCTGCGGATGGCGGGTCCCGGCCACGGAGCGTCCCCACGCCCCTCGTCCCCGCGGCCCGGGGTCGGGCCGCCGGAGGCCGGGGACGGGCTCCACGGGGTGCCCTCGTCCCCGCAACCTAGAATCGGGGCAACGGACAGCGAGCGAAGGGCCCCACTCATGCCTACTGATTATCGAGCCCCCAGGGACTGCGCGTGCGGCCCGAAGGGCCACCGGCACGATGCGCGCGTGCCCGACCTGGGCGACACGCTCAGGAAGATGGCCCGGCTCACCTCCGCCCAGCAGACCCTGCTGCGGCGCATCTCCTCGCACGCCGAGCCGGTCACCGTCACCCAGCTGGCGATCGAGTCGGACCTGCACCCCAACTCGGTGCGCGAGACGCTCGACGCGCTCGTCCACCTGGGCCTGGTCACCTGCGAGCAGATGCCGATCAGGGGCCGCGGCCGCCCCGCCCTGGGCTACCAGAGCTACACACCGGCCGACCCCGCCTTCCCGGCCCGCATGCTCGACCAGGTCAGCCGCTCGATGTTCGCCTGGCTCACCGACCACGTGGACGACCCGCACCAGGCGGCCCACGAGATGGGCCGCTACTGGGCCGACGACGCGCTGGCCATGATGAACGTGCCCGAGCACTCCGGGTTCAGACCGTCCGGGGACTTCAGCCCGGCCGGCCACCTCAACAAGGTGCGCCTGTTCCTCATCTCGCTCGGTTTCGCCGTCCGACCGCACCCGCGCATCGACACCGGCCTGGTGCTGCTCGGCTGCCCGTTCGGCTGCATCGACGAGTCCCGCCCCGACCCGCTGGCCCTCGAGATGCGCAACGGGATGCTCGAGCGGGTCATCGAGCGCACCGCGGGCAGCATGGCCGAGGCCCGGATCATGGTGGACGTCAACCACCCGCTGCGCTGCGAGGTCATCCTCAGCGCCGGGGGAGCGCTGACCGGGCACGAGCGGGCCGCTGCTGCCGGCGGGGCCCCCCCCGCCGCAGCGGCGGCCAGAGCCCCCCCCCCCAGGTGGATCCGACCAGGGGGGTCGATCGGCGCCGCCGCGGAGGCCGCGGGCGCGGAGACCGAGCGGTGCGCCCCGGTCGCCCGGCTGGACGAGCTGACCGCCGCGCTGGCCGCCGCCCATCCCGGCCTGGGGCGCGTGCTGGCCGTGTGCAGCTTCATGGTGGACGAGCAGGCCGTCGGCGCCGACGCCCCCCTGGGCGCCGATGCGCTCGTCGACGTCCTGCCGCCCTTCGCCGGCGGCTGAGCCGGCCGCACCGCCCACCACTCGTTCCGGCAGACCCCCGAAGGCACGATATGAGTCCCGTTTCGTCAGCTGTCACCGCCGAGGCGCTCGACCCGGGGGCGCTGTGCGCCCGGGTGGGCGATGACCGCGCCGGCGCGGTGGCCGGCTTCGTCGGCGTCGTGCGCGACCACGACGCCGGTGTGCCCGTGACCGCCATCGACTACTCGGCGCATCCGGCCGCGGCGTCGATCCTGGACGGCATCTGCCGCCGGATCGGCGCCCGGGAGGGCGTCCACGCGGTCGGCGCCTGGCACCGCACCGGCCGGCTCGCCGTCGGCGACGTCGCGATGGTCGTGGCGGTCGCCGCCGAGCACCGCGGGCAGGCCTTCGGGGCCGCGGCCGACCTGGTCGACCTGGTGAAGACGGAGCTGCCGGCGTGGAAGCGCCAGTGGCTGCCCGACGGCTCGCACGTCTGGTCGGGGATCGGCGCATGAGCGTGCGCATCGGGCTGCACAACCCGGTCGAGCCGGTCGACGACGCGGCGGCCGCCCGCCACCGCCGCACCTGGCTGGTCGCCGGCATCGGCGAGGAGGGCCAGGCCAGGCTGAACGCGGCGCGCGTGCTCGTCATCGGGGCCGGCGGTCTCGGCTCGCCCGTCCTGCTCTACCTGGCCGCGGCCGGGGTGGGGACGCTGGGCGTGTGCGACTCCGACGTCGTCGAGCTGTCGAACCTCCAGCGCCAGCTGCTGCACGGCGAGGCCGACGTGGGCGCCCCGAAACCGGCCAGCGCCGCGGCCCGCCTGGGCGGGCTCAACTCCGCCGTGCGCGTCGAGCAGTACCCGCATGCGACGAGGGGCTTCCTCGACGAGCACGGCGCCGAGTGGGACCTGGTGATGGACTGCACCGACAGTTTCACCGCGAAGTACCTGGTGGCCGACTGGGCGGCCGAGGCGGACGTGCCGCTCGTATGGGGCACGGCGGTGGCGATGAGCTTCCAGCTGGCGGTGTTCTGGTCGGCGCCCCCGTCCGGGCTGCCGGCCACGAGCCTGCGCACGCTGCACCCGGTGGCGCCCGGGCCGGGCACGACGCCGACGAGCACGCGCGTCGGGGTGCTGGGGCCGGTCGTCGGGCAGGCCGGCACGGCGATGGCCACCGAGGCCGTCAAACTGATCACGGGCGTCGGCGAGCCGCTGATCGGACGGGTGCTCGTCGGCGACGCCGCGAAGAACCGCTACCGGACGCTGCGCTTCGCGCGCTGACGGGCGGGACGGGCACGAACGAGGAGGCTGTGGCATGAGCGAGTGGTTGAGCATCGACGAGCACAGGGCCCGCATGGAGGCGAGGATCCCGGCCCGGGGCACGGCGACCGAGCCGCTGGGCGAGTGCCTGGGCCTGACGCTGGCCTCCGACGTGACCGCGCGCCTGCCCGTGCCG
>NZ_CAUTOU010000100.1:0-5851 GCF_963539965.1 uncultured Propionibacterium sp. | reverse complement strand
TGTAGTCGTAGTCGGTGTCGCCTCGGCCGGTGTGGACGTAGACGGCGACTCCTTCGACTAGGTTCCGCATCTGGCTCAGAATGTTCTGCGATAGCAAGTCCCGATGGTCTGCTAAGGTCTCGATGTTGGTGCAGATGGCGTTGTCTACGCTCGCGATGTGCTCAGCGACTGTGACCATGATGTCCTCCGGGAGTGACGGCGCTTCAGCGCGCACGTCGATAATAGCTGAGAGGCGGATTGTCCGACGTCGCGCCAAGGCTTGCGCACACGAGCGCTGACGTCTGACGGGACCGCAGACCGATGGCCGGTGGAGTCAACGGGCCCTTGCGGACTCGTTGCAGTTCCGGACGCTATCGCGTTCTCTGGCAGGGCCTTTGGCCGCGACGTTGACGCCCCTGTTCTTGATCTGGGATATCCTTACAAACACGTAACCACCGGGGTGTGCTTTCTATCTGGCGACGAGTCCCCGAAGATAGTGGCTCGTGGAACGTCGGGTGAAGGCACGTAGACCCGCCACCCCTGCGTGGATGACGGGAGCAGTTGGGCCTTCGTCGTGGGACATGGCGACGATGCGCCGCAGCATGCGCAGGCGTTGCATGGGCTCGGTGCACGTCGTCGTCGGTGATGTCATGATCCACGAGAGCGCCGCCGTGACGGCACGGGGATCATCCCGGCCGAGTCGGTCCAGAACTCTTTCGGCCAGGTGCGCGACCAGGACGGGATGCTCCAACGCGACCAGCGGGGACAGCGCGGTGCAAGCGGCGTCGGGTGCGGCTCCACTGGCGTCGAGCTCCCTCAGTGCCGCCCCGAGAGCTCCCAGATCGGTGTCGGCGCAAACCACGGCCAGTCGGGCGGCCGCTTCGCCCGCCGACGAGTCGCCGGCGAGCTCTGGCAGGGCTTGCACGATGCATCTTCCGCCCTCCGTGCCGGCCGCGTCAGCCACTCGCCGAATATGACCACTCTTGAAGGGTGTTTTTCCTTGTCACCTGGACATAGATCCTGAACCCGGGACCCTGGGGGAAGTCCGGTGGGCATCTTCGGATCAGGGGTGGAACCGGGGTCTGGGGCTCGGTCCGCCAGGGTTCGGCCGAGGTCGAAGGCCTCGTCGAGGATCTCTGCCGCTGCTTCGCGGGCACCGGTCGCCCTGTGCCGCCTCCGCTGGGGGGATCGGGGGAGGCGGTCCGCGACGCCACTCGAACTCTCGCTGTCCGGAGTCGCCTGCGATGGCGTTCTTGGGCGTCGACATCGACCAGGCGGTCCGCGACGCCACCCGGGCCTGGAGGACGACGTCCGCGCGGCGGAGGGGTCCTGCCGGCGGATCCCCCGGCGCGCCCGCCGATGCGGCGTGAGCCGCTCATCGCGCCCTCCGGGGGCCTCCGGGGCCGGACCGGAGGGCGGCCTCGGACATGGTCCGCGCAGGGCCCGAACGGATAGGATTGGCACCGCGAGAGCGAGAGCCCGCGGCGAGAACCCGCTGTGCGCGGGCTCGCCCAACACTGAAAGGTCAACACCCGTGGCAGTTATCGAATTCCTTAAGGCTCGCGAGATCCTCGATTCGCGCGGCAATCCGACCGTCGAGGTCGAGGTCGTCCTCGACGACGGCTCCTCGGCCCGCGCGGCGGTCCCGTCGGGTGCGTCCACCGGCGCCTTCGAGGCCGTCGAGCTCCGCGACGGAGACAAGGCCCGTTACGGCGGCAAGGGCGTACAGAAGGCCGTCAGCAACGTCGTCGACACCATCGGCGAAGAGGTCCTCGGCATGGAGGCCGGCAACCAGCGCGAGCTGGACGAGGCCATGATCGAACTCGATGGCACCGACAACAAGGGCAAGCTCGGCGCCAACGCCATCCTCGGCGTCTCCCTGGCCGCGGCCAAGGCCTCCGCCGAGTCGGCGGAACTGCCGCTGTACCAGTACCTCGGCGGTCCCACCGCCAATGTGCTGCCCGTCCCGATGATGAACATCCTCAATGGCGGTGCCCACGCCGACTCCAATGTCGACATCCAGGAGTTCATGATCGCCCCGATCGGCGCCTCCAGCTTCGCCGAGGCCTTCCGCGTCGGCGCCGAGGTCTACCACGCCCTGAAGTCCGTCCTCAAGGACAAGGGTCTCAATACCGGCCTGGGCGACGAGGGCGGCTTCGCCCCCGATCTCGACTCCAACGCCGCCGCCCTCGACCTGATCGAGGATGCCATCAAGAAGGCCGGCTACAAGCCCGGCAAGGACGTCGCCCTGGCCCTCGACTGCGCCGCCAGCGAGTTCCACGACGACGGCAAGTACACCTTCGAGGGCAGGCAGCGCAGTTCCGCCGAGATGATCGAGTACTTCGAGGAACTCGTGGTCAAGTACCCGCTGGTTTCCATCGAGGACCCGCTGGACGAGGAGGACTGGGAGGGCTGGGTCACCCTCACCGGGCGCATCGGGGACAAGGTCCAGCTCGTCGGCGATGACCTGTTCGTCACCAACGTCAAGCGCCTCGGCAAGGGCATCGACACGAAGTCGGCCAACGCCCTGCTCGTCAAGGTGAACCAGATCGGGTCGCTCACCGAGACCATCGACGCCGTCGACCTGGCCCACCGCAACGGCTTCCACACCATGATGAGTCACCGCTCCGGTGAGACCGAGGACACCACGATCGCCGACCTGGCCGTGGCCCTGGGCTGCGGCCAGATCAAGTCCGGCGCTCCGGCCCGCGGCGAGCGCATCGCCAAGTACAACCAGCTCATCCGCATCGAGGAGAACCTCGACGAGGTGGCCGTGTATGCCGGCGCCGGCGCCTTCCCGCGCTTCGACGCCGACAAGTGGTGAGTTCCCGGCGCCGCCGACCGACCGCTCCGGGCCGCGGACATGGAGGGCGGCGTCTTCCGGGCGCCGCCCTCCTGCCGTGCCGGATCCGGATGGGCGCCGTCGTGTGCACCGGCCCCGGCGGGGATGAGGAATTAGACTGACGGTCATGGCTTCCCCCAGATCCGGCAGGCCCTCCAGCGGGCGCCCAGCCTCCGGCGACACCCCCTCGCGACGTACCGCGCAGCGCGCATCCCGCCGGGCCTCGCGCGACAGGAGCCGCGTGCGGGTGCAGGCCGGGCCGGAGGCCACGTCCAGCGACGGGGAGGTCGTCGAAGCGGCCCCGAGCGCTCACGGGGGCGTCCACCTGACGAGGAGGCTCGTGGCGGTTCTGCTCGTCGGGGCGATGATCCTCGTCTCGGTCGTCTCGAACCTGACGGTCTACTTGAACCAGAAGAAGCAGATGGCGCAGGCCCGTGCGCAGATCGCCGCGAGCAACGAGCACATCGACGAGCTGCTCGCCGAGCAGGAGCGCTGGTCGGATCCGGACTACGTGCGGGCCCAGGCGCGGGCCCGCCTCGGCTGGGTACTGCCCGGCGAGGTCGGGTACCAGGTGACGGACGAGAACGGGCAGCCCTACGGCGGCGGTTCGGGCATCGACCACACCGGTGCCTCGACCACGCAGGACCGGGCCTGGTGGGAGCGCATCTGGAACTCCGTCAGCGAGGCGGACACCCCGACCAGTGCGCCTCCCAGCGCCGACGGCGGGCAGGTCGTCACCGAGGGCGGGGCCGGCGCCGAGCCCTCCGCCGAGGCCACCCCGGGCGGCTGATCCCGACTCCGTGAATCTTCTCCGACAGGGGATTACATGCCCTGTGGAAGAATTGAGGCGTGCGCCGGTTCGAACCTCTGAGCGATGAGGATCTGGGGGTTGTCGCCGATCAGCTCGGTCGGTCCCCCCGCGGGCTCGTGGGAGTGGCTTGGCGCAGCCCCTGCGGGTGTCCCGGCGTCATCGCGACCGAGCCGCGGCTGCCGGATGGTTCGCCGTTCCCCACCTTCTACTATCTCACCGATCCCCGCGCGGTGGCCGAGTGCTCGCGCCTGGAGGCCGGTGGCATCATGGCCGGGATGACGGCCCGCCTCGGACGGGACGAGGGGCTGGCCGTCGCATTCCATCACGCGCACGAGTCGTATCTGGCCGACCGCGCGGCCTACGGGGAGGTCCCGGAACTCGAGAACGTCAGCGCTGGGGGGATGCCCGGGCGCGTCAAGTGCCTGCACGCCCTCGTCGCCCACGCGTTGGCCGCGGGCCCGGGGATCAACCCCATCGGGGACGAGGCCCTGGGGCTCATGGGCCCGTTCTGGAGCAGGCCCTGCCCCTACCACGGCGGGGACGGCGCCGGCCGGGGGGGCGCGTCATGAGAGTCGCCGCCATCGACTGCGGGACCAACACCCTGCGCCTGTTCATCGCGGCGCTCGACGCCGATGGCTCCCTCAGGGAGCTCGACCGCCGTCTGACCTTCGTCGGCCTGGGCGAGGGCGTCGACGCCACCGGATGCTTCGCCCCTGACGCCCTGGCCCGGGCGTTCCGCGCCTGCGAGCAGTACTCCGAGATCATCGCCGACCTGGACTGCACCCGTACGCGTTTCGTCGCCACCTCGGCCACCCGCGACGCCTCCAACCGCGAGGAGCTCTTCGCCGGCGTGCGCGAGCGCATGGGCATCGAGCCCGAGGTGATCAGCGGCGTCGAGGAGTCCGAGCTGAGTTTCGCCGGCGCCGTCAATGGCATCCGTTGCCCGGACAACCCGGTGCTGGTCATGGACAGCGGCGGGGGTTCCACCGAGCTGGTGCGCGGCACGGCCGCCTGCCGCCCGGACACCGTCACGGCCGTGGAGAGGGGCGTCAGCCTCGACATCGGTTCGCGCCGCCTGCGCGAGCGCATCCTGCACGGCGACCCGCCGACCGCGGATGAGATCGGTGAGGCGCGCGGGCTCGTCCGGCGCGAGCTGGACGACGCCGCCCTCGACCTGAGCGGCATCGGCTCGTTCATCGGGGTCGCCGGCACCGTCACGTCGATGACGGCCCTCGCGCTGCGGCTGCGCCGCTACGACCGCGCCCGGGTCCACGGCGCCACCATGAGCGCCAGCGCCGTCCACGGGGTCACCGGCGGTCTGCTGACGAGCACGGTCGCCGAGGTCACCAGCTGGGGGCCCGTCCAGCCGCAACGCGCCGAGGTGCTCTGCGCGGGTGCCCTCATCGTCGATGAAGTCGTTCGGCGCGTCGGCAGCGCCGAGATCATCGCGTCGGAGGCCGACGTCCTCGACGGCGTGGCCCTCGGCCTGCTCTCGGACGGCCCCGACCAGGAGCTCCGGTCGCGCTGAGCGCCCGCCCCCGTCCCGATGCGCGGGCATCCCGCCGCGGGGGACCCCGGCCGATACTCTGGGATCGGCCCCCGTAGCCCAATGGCAGAGGCAGGCGGCTTAAACCCGCTCCAGTGCGAGTTCGACTCTCGCCGGGGGCACTCGGTCCCGCTCCGGCAGGGCGGTCCCCATCGTGCCGGGTTCACCGGCCGTCGGCCGCAGGCGGTCCACAGCACGAACAGGAATGGTGCTGACGAGCCTGAGCCCCGGAAACCGCCCCGGGACCAGGGCTACGGTGGTCCCATGGCCGATCCGCATCCGCTCACCGGCGCCCGCTTCGAGTCGCCGGTCCCGCCCGGGAGCGGATGGCCCGGTGATCCCGCCGGGCCGGACACCCCTGTTGCCCGCGATGCGGCCGCGACGGGCCGCCTCGCGGCGGAGGCCGGCAGCATCGCCGAACTGGACGCCGTCGTCTCGGTGTGCCGCGCCTGCCCGCGTCTCGTCGCCTGGCGGGAGTCGGTGGCCACCGGTGGGCGGCGCGCCTCCTTCGCCCACGAGCCCTACTGGGGGCGGCCGGTGCCGAGCTTCGGCGACCCCCGGGCCCGCATCCTCATCGTCGGCCTCGCGCCGGCCGCGAACGGCGCCAACCGCACCGGCCGCATGTTCACCGGCGACCGCTCCGGCGACTGGCTCTGGGCCGCCCTCCAGCGCG
>NZ_CAUTOU010000099.1:0-5943 GCF_963539965.1 uncultured Propionibacterium sp. | reverse complement strand
TGCGCCTGGCCGTCGCAGCCGCACTGGACTGAGGGCGGCGCCGGGCCGCGTCGCAGCATCCCGGCGGTACCAACTACTCATGCACCCCAGTTTCGGTCACGCCACCGGTCCCACTCATGTCAGACACCCCTGATAATGCCCCCTGGCCCGGATCGGTCTCTCGTCCCATCCGGACCCGCCGGCGTTTCCGTGATGCCCGGCGCTGCGCATGGATTCCGGACTGCGGACCCAGGACGAGCCCGTGACCGGGCAGCGGAGGGCGGATGCCGCGGCATCCGCGCAGATCGCGGCCGGCGCGTCCTCCCGCCTCCGCGGCGCCGGGCCGGCGCGCGCCGCCGATGAGGATCCCGGGACGTCCGTCCGGCCCTCGGGCCGTCCCGGGCGCCCGAAGCTGTGCCGCCCGCTGGACCGGCGCTGGCTCGGCGGAGTGTGCACCGGCGTGGCCGACCACCTGGGCTGGCCGGCGTGGGTCGTGCGGGTGTGCTTCGTCCTGCTCGTGGGCGCCGACTACATCGGCATCATCTTCTACGGCCTGGCCTGGTTGCTGATCCCGGCCAAGGTCCCCGATCACGAGGCGCCCGGACTCGAGATGGCTCGTCGTGCCGACATGCGGCGCACCGCCAGGAGCACGAGCCCGGCCGGTACCGGCGGCGCGCTGGCGGTCGTCGTCCTGTGCATCGGCGTGCTCATGCTCGTGCGCGCGCTGAACACCGCCCCGGGCGGGGTCTTCTTCTGGCCGATCATCCTGGCCTGCCTGGGCATCGCCCTGGTCTGGCGCCAGGTGGAGTCCCCGGAGGAGACCGGGCACGGGTACGAGGCCCCGCGCTGGCTGGCCCCTCTTGTCAGCCGGGAGCGCTGGGCGCTGCTGGTGCGCATGGGCCTGGCGCTGATCCTCATCGGCGCGGCCATCTCGCTGCTCGCCTACACCCAGATGGGCCAGCCCTATCTGCCGTCCATGCTCGCCGTCGCGGCACTGACCCTCATCGGCTTCGGCGTCGTCGCCGCACCCGCCATGAACCGCATGCGCAACAACCTCGCGGCGGCGCGTGAGGCGAGGATCGTCTCGGACGCCCGGGCCGACATGGCCGCCCACCTTCACGACTCCGTCCTGCAGACGCTGGCCCTCATCCAGCGCCAGGCGGGCGACCCCAAGGCTGTCGCCTCGCTCGCCCGCCGCCAGGAGCGCGAGCTGCGCGCCTGGCTGTACGGCGAGCAGGACGGCCCCGAGACCTTCAGGGCCGCCCTCGTCCAGGCGGGCGCCGAGATCGAGGACGAGCGCGGCGTGCCCATAGAGGTGATCTGCGTCGGCGACGCGGACAATACGTCCGGTCTGGAGGCCACGCTGCGCGCAACCCGTGAGGCCATGATGAATGCCGCCAAGCACTCCGGCACGGACAAGATCGACGTCTACGCCGAAGTGGGGCCCGAGACGGTCGAGGTGTTCGTCCGCGACCGCGGCAGGGGCTTCGATCCGAACCAGATCGGTGAGGACCGCATGGGCGTGAAAAAATCGATCACCGAACGCATGGAGCGCTACGGTGGCCGGGCAGTCATCCGCACGGCCCCTGGCGAGGGAACGGAAGTAAGACTGGAGATGACGCGATGACCAACGTCCCGCATGCCCTTGTGAGTCCCGAGCAGCCCGAGCACGAGGGGCCGTGGCGGGTCGTCCTCGTGGACGACCACGCCATCTTCCGCGCCGGCGTGCGGCACGAGCTCACCAGTTCGGCGCCCGACCGTGTCGACGTCGTTGGCGAGGGCGAGGACGTGCCGAGCGCCGTCAGGATCATTCTCGACACGAGACCCGAGGTCGTCCTGCTCGACGTCCACCTGCCCGGCGGCGGGGGGGCCGAGGTCGTCACGAGGGTGCACAAGAGCGCGCCCGAGGTGACCTTTCTGGCCCTGTCGGTCTCCGATGCGGCCGAGGACGTCATCGGCGTCATCCGCGCCGGCGCCCGCGGCTATGTCACCAAGTCCATCAGCACCGACGACCTGGTCGATGCCATCAGCCGTGTCGCCACCGGCGACGCCGTGTTCAGCCCCCGCCTGGCCGGTTTCGTCCTGGACGCCTTCTCCGGCTCCATCTCGGTCGCCAGCGTCGACGAGGACCTCGACCGCCTCAGCCAGCGCGAGCGCGAGGTCATGAAGCTCATCGCACGCGGCTACACCTACAAGGAGGTCGCCAAGGAGCTGTTCATCTCGATCAAGACGGTCGAGACGCACGTGTCGAGCGTGCTGCGCAAGCTCCAGCTGTCGAACCGTCACGAGTTGACGAAGTGGGCCACCGACCGCAAGCTGGTCTGAGCGGCACGCCGGGCCGGCTCAGAAGAGGGGCCGCCAGGGGGCAAGCAGGCTCTCGGTGAACTTGGCGATCCGGTTGCGCCTCTCCCAGCGGTCCAGATCGACCTCGCGGCAGTTCGTCAGGTCGGTGGCGAAGATCCCCTCGAGCGCAGCGGCGACCGCCGACGAGATGATCTCGGCATTGATCTCGTAGTTGCCCACCAGCGAGAGGCGGTCGAGGTTGGCGGTGCCGATCGTGGACCACTGCCCGTCGATCGTCGCCGTCTTCGCGTGGACCATGGCGTTCTGGTACAGGAACAGGCGGATGCCGTCGCGCAGCATGCCCGAGTAGAAGCCCCTGCTCAGCCAGTCCGTGAGCACGTGGTTCGACTCGGCCGGGACGATGATCCGCACGTCGACCCCGCGTTTGGCGGCCCGGCCCAGGGCGGTGCGGAAGTCGTCGTCGGGAATCAGATAGGCGGTCGTCAGCCAGATGTTCCTCTGAGCCCGGTCGATCGCCTCGAGGTACATGTTGCGGATCGGGTAGACCGACCAGCGCGGCACGTTGCGCTGCAGGGTGATGGGACCGCCCCAGCTGCGCTCGGCCGCGTCGGGCAGCTCGGGCCGTGAGGACGGGCGCCACCAGAACAGGTGCACCGGGCGCATGTTCCAGTAGTCGATGAAGGCGTTCTCGAACTCGGCCACGCACGGTCCGGCGAAGCGGCCGTGGGTGTCGCGCCAGGAGTCGGCGTACAGCGAGCCGATGTTGTAGCCGCCCATGAAGGCCACCTTCCCGTCGACGACGAGCAGTTTGCGGTGGTCCCGCCCCGAGTAGCGCAGATTCCAGAAGGCGGCCGACTGGAGCAGCGGGTGCGTCTTGACGTGGATCGACCTGGGCAGGTTGAAGAAACGGGGATCGACGACGATGTTCGCGAAGGAGTCGTAGACGACGTAGACCTCCACGCCCCGTTCGGCGGCGCGGATGAGCGCCTGCTTGAAGCGCCGGCCCATCCCGTCGCCCTTCCAGATGAAGGTCTCGAAGTAGATGCGGTCCCTGGCCGCGTCGATGGCGGCGAGCATGTCGGGGTACAGGTCCTCGCCGAACGAGTAGACCGTCACCTCGTCGTGATGGGCGCTGGCCTCGACCACGGGGCTGTGCGGGAACTCGGGCGGTCCCTGGCGGCGCTTGCGCACATGGTCCATCGTCATGACTGCCGCGGCCGCGGTGACCTGGGCGGCCGCGACAGCCGTGAGCGCGACGCCGATGGCGCGCTTGACGCGCTGGGGAATCAAGGGCATGGGGGTGATTCTAGGAGCGCCCGGCCTCCTCGCCCGGATGGCGCCCGACCGTGGACACGCCGCGGAGCGATCGTCCCGGGCGGGCGCGCCTACGATTGGTGGGTCATGACTGCTGATGCCCCGTCCGATCCGTTCGCCGCCTTCGGCGCCCGTCTCGACGCCCTCCACGAGGCCCCGGCGCCTGCCGCGCCGGTCCCGTCCGGGGCCGGCCGGGCGGGCGATGCCGGGCTGCTCGAGGGCCTGAACGGGCCCCAGCGCGAGGCCGTCGTCCATACCGGGGCGCCAGTCCTCGTCGTGGCCGGTGCCGGTTCGGGCAAGACGCGCGTGCTGACGCGCCGTATCGCCCATCTCATCTCCCGGCGCGGCGTGCACCCGGGCTCGGTCCTGGCGATCACCTTCACCAACAAGGCGGCCGCCGAGATGCGCGCCCGCGTCGGCGACCTGGTCGGCCGGCGCGCCCGGGCGATGTGGGTCTCCACCTTCCACTCCGCCTGCGTGCGCATCCTGCGCTCCGAGCTGGGCGAGGCCCCCGAGCTCGGTCTCGAACGCAATTTCTCGATCTACGACGACACCGACGCCCGCCGCCTCATGGCGCTGGTACTGCGCGATGAGAACGTGGACGCCAAGAAGTTCCCGCCCCGGTCGCTGCTCGGCCGGGTCTCGAATGCCAAGAACGAGCTGGCCGGCCCCGATGAGGCCCCGGCCGGCTCGGCGAGCGGCGACGACGCGCTCTACTCGCGGGTCTACGCCGAGTACGACCGGCGGCTGCGCGCCGCCAATGCGATGGACTTCGACGACCTGATCGTGCTGACGGTCAGGCTCTTCCAGACCCACCCGGACATCCGCGAGAGGTACCGTCGCCGCTTCCGCCACGTCCTCGTCGACGAGTACCAGGACACCAACCACGCCCAGTACATGCTCATCCGCGAGCTCTGCTCGCCGGTCGAGCCCCTGCCGGGAGCCCCGATGGTCGACCCGCCCGAGCTCATGGTGGTGGGCGACTCGGACCAGTCCATCTACGCCTTCCGCGGCGCCGATGTGCGCAACATCCTCGACTTCGAACAGGACTTCCCCGGCGCCCGCACGATCCTGCTGGAGCAGAACTACCGCAGCACGCAGACGATCCTGTCGGCGGCCAACGCCGTCATCAGCAACAACCCGGATCGCCCCGCCAAGAAACTGTGGAGCGAGGTGCCCGGCGGCGAGCGCATCACCGGCTATGTCGCCGACACCGAGCACGACGAGGCCCGGTGGATCGCCGACGAGATCGACCGGCTGCACGACGAGGAGCACTGCAGGTACTCCGACACGGCCGTCTTCTACCGCACCAACGCCCAGTCGCGCCCGTTCGAGGAGGTCTTCGTCCGCCTCGGGCTGCCCTACCGTGTGGTCGGGGGAGTGCGCTTCTACGAGCGCCGCGAGGTGCGCGACGCCCTCAGCTACCTGCGGGCCGTCGTCAACCGCGCCGACGACGTCTCGACGCGCCGCATCCTCAACGTGCCCAAACGAGGCATCGGCGCCCGGGCCGAGGCGGCCCTCGAGGTCTTCGCCGCCGACGAGCGGATCACCTTCGCCGGGGCCATCGACCGTGTCGACGAGGTGCCGGGCATGGCCACCCGCTCGCTCAAGCGGGTGCGGGCCTTCGGTGAGCTGATGAACGGCTTCCGCGGCCTCGCCGAGCGGGGCGCCCCGGCCGATCAGGTGCTCGCCGCCGTCCTGAAGGACTCGGGCCTGCTGGACGAGTTGAAGGCGTCGAAGGACCCGCAGGACGAGACCCGTGTCGAGAACCTCGTCGAGCTCGTCGCGGTGGCCCAGGAGTTCGTCGCGCAGGCACACGTCGTGGACCTGCGGGCCGACCAGGTCGCCGCCGAGGACGAGGAGCTGGACGCCCGGGCCGTCGAGGGCGACGACTCGCTGGGCGCCTTCCTGGAGCGCATCGCCCTGGTCGCCGACTCCGACCAGATCCCCGACGCCGACCCCGACTCGCCCGGCGTCGTCACGCTCATGACCCTGCACACCGCCAAGGGCCTGGAGTTCGACAACGTCTTCCTCACCGGCATGGAGGACGGCGTCTTCCCGCACCTGCGCGCGCTGGCCGACGCCCGCGAACTGGCCGAGGAGCGCCGGCTCGCCTATGTGGGCATCACCCGCGCCCGCGAACGCCTGTACTGCTCGCGCGCCGGCGTCCGCTCGGCCTGGGGCGCTCCGCAGTACAACCCGGCCAGCCGCTTCCTCGAGGAGATCCCCGCCGAGCTCATCGACTGGCAGCGCACCGGCGCCGAACTGGACACCTGGGCCCTGAGCGCCGGGGCCCGCACGAGCGCCTCCCGGCGCGCCGCCGGCCAGCCCGGTCGGGACGGCTCC
>NZ_CAUTOU010000098.1:0-6028 GCF_963539965.1 uncultured Propionibacterium sp. | reverse complement strand
GCGCCTCCCGCCGTGCGCCACGGATGCATGCGCGGTGCCGGCAGGGGGCGGCGGTCAGACGGGTCGCCCGCGCAGGTGGGCGGGCACCTCCACGTGCAGGCCGATGTCCGGGTCGACGAGCACCTCTTGGGCGGCGTCGACGCCGTCGACGACGAGCCGGGCGTCGACCGGAACGGTGCGCTTGACCAGACCGAGACCGATCGGTCCGTCCAGGAAGTGCTGGGCGCTGGCGCCGATGAAGCCCACCGGCCTGCCGTCGAGCAGCAGATCGGAGCCCGCAGCGGGCAGCCTGGCGCGCATGCCGTCGAGCAGCAGGCGCACCAGGCGGCGCGGCGGGTGGCCGACGTTGTGGACACGGGCGACGGTCTCCTGGCCGCAGTAGCAGCCCTTGTCGAGGGCCGTCGCGTACAGGCCGAGCTCGTTCGGCAGGGTCCGCCCGTCCGTGTCGACGCCGATGCGCGGGATGCCGGCCGCGATGCGCAGGGCCTCCCAGGCCCAGGTGCCGGCGGCGCGCTCGTCCTCGTCGTCGATGCCGGACGCGGCAATGCGCACGGAGCCGTCGCCGAAGGGCGCGTCCAAGTCGGGGGCGAGCCCGGCGGGAACGTCCCCGGCGTTCGCGCCCGCCCAGAGGACGCGGGCCTGCGGCCGGCGCTCGACGACGACCCTGGTGCGGAAGACCATCGACTCGAGGAAGTCGCCGAGCGAGGAGCCGGAGCCCGCCCGGCCGAACATCCACAGGCGCTCGCCGTCCTCGACGGCGTGCAGGACGTGCGTGACGTGGCCGGCGGGGCTCAGGACCAGCGCGTCGACGCGGGCGCCGGCCTCCAGACCGTTGAAGACGCCCGTGGTGAGCGAGTGCAGCCACTCGTGACGGGCCGGGCCGGTGACGGTCACGACCTCGCGGCGGCCCAGCTGCGCCACCGCGGTGCCCTCGACGATGGCGCGCTGCTCGGCCATCGGGCGGCCGCGGTGCCACAGCAGGCCCTCGTCGGGCCCGTCCGGGACGAGGACGGCGCTCACGACGTTCTCCGCTGCAGACGGGCCCACATGTAGGGCTGCAGCGGGACGTCCCTGGCGGCACGGTCGAAGGTCCACATCAGATCGGACTCGACGTTGCCGTACAGGCGCTGGCCGCCGGTGTACTCGAGCTCCGCGCTCTTGGTACGGGCCACGACGTCGGTGACGAGCTCGATCCGGGCGCCGTCGACGCGGCCGTCCCAGACCTCGCTCCAACCGTCCGGATGCGACAGGACGACCTCGACGCCGCCATCGGCCCGAGGCCGCCAGAAGCCGGTCTCCATGCCGAGCGGCGCCACCGGCCGGCCGGTCTCGTCGGCGACGTAGGTCTGCGAGATGTAGTGCAGATAGGGTTCGCCGTTGGTGGCGAACTCGACCTGCTGGCCGAATTCGAAGTCGCCGCGATCGGGCCAGCTGCCATGACCGTTGCCGGCCCAGCGGCCGATGAGCCAGGCCAGCGGCATGAGCGCCGGGTTGAGGTCCTCGGGGATCTGGAAGGGCATCTGTCAGCGTCTCCTGTCGTTGCGGAGGAGCGGGCGGGGCCGGCGCAGTTCCCGCGCCTCGCGGCGGCGCAGCCAGCGCACCACGGCGCTCAGGAGGGCGATGGCCGCAGCGGCCACTGCGGCCACTGCGAGAAGGAGGAGGATCAGATCGAGCATCGCCACGCGATCAGTCTAGGCCGCCGGCAGGACCCGGTCGCCCTGTCGATGCCGGGCCGGGGTCAGGACCGGGCCGCGTTGGCCGCATGGCGCTCCTCGATGGCTGCGGCGTTCCCGGCCGCCCTCCTCTTGCCCAGCAGGTAGAAGAGCAGGAGGACGAGGGCCGCCACCAGGCAGCAGGCGGTCGGCAGGCCGGAGGCCAGGTTGTAGATGCGGTTGACGACCTCGGCGCTCTGCTGGGCGCCGCCCGTGTTGGACTCGACATAGCCGATGAGCGACAGCATGGAGCCGCCGACCAGGCCGCCGATTCCCTGGGCGAACTTGCGGGCGAAGGAGTTGACGCCGTACACGACCCCGTCCTCGCGGTCGCCGGTGAGCACCTCGTGGTTGTCGATCACGTCGGTGATGAAGGCCCACACCATCAGGTTGAAGACGCCGGCGCCGAGGGAGCCGAAGAACAGTCCGACCAGGTAGACCACCGGGCTGTGCGTGTGGACGAGGAACAGGGCGCCGTAGACGGCGGCCGCGAAGAAGAGCGCGGCGACGGCCGACTCCTTGCGGCCGAACCGGCGCACGACGGCACCGGCGAACGGGGCGATGAGGACGACCGTCGTGAAGTTGAACACCAGGGCGACGGACATCCAGCCCTTGTCCTGGAAGTAGTCGTTGTACAGATAGGTCAGCATCGTGCCGGACAGGTTCTGGTTGATGACGACGACCAGGTCGACGACGACCAGCACCAGCAGGGCCCTGTTGTGGGCCATGTCCCTGAGCATCCTGCCGAAGGGCACCGGCCCGGCCTTCTCGACGCGGACGCGTTCGGTCGTCAAGGCGGTGAGTCCCACGTAGCAGACGGTGCCGATGGCGGCGAAGACCGCGGCCCCGAAGAAGAAGCGGGCGCCGGTGATCTGCCTGGAGTGTCCGGCGTACATGACCAGCGGGACGACGTAGGAGACCACGGCGGAGCCGACGGCCGCGCCGACCGAGCGCCAGGTCGACAGGGCGGTCTTGTGCTCGGGGTCGTCGGAGATGGCCGAGGCCATCGAGCCGTAGGGGATGTTCACGAACGAGTAGAGGACGCCGAACGCCAAGTAGGTGACGAAGGCGTAGCCGACGCGCACGCCCAGCGGCACGCCCGATATGAGCGGCACCCACAGGATGATGGCCGAGACGAGCAGCGGGTACTTCATGCGGATGACCCACGGGGTGAAGCGGCCCCTGTCCGTCAGCCCGGAGTTGTCGGCCAGCCGGCCCACCACGACGTCGACGAAGGCGTCGAAGAAGCGGGCGATCATGAACATGACACCGACGATGGCGCCCTTGATGCCGAAGACATTGGTGTAGAAGATCGTCAGGAACGAGTTCACCAGGTTGAAGGTGAAGTTGTTGCCCGCGTCGCCCAGCGCGTAGCCGATCTTGTCCTTCATGCCGAAGGGCGCGGCGTCCACGGCCGCCAGCCTCTGGTCTCCTGCGGGGATCGTCATCGGTCCTTCTCTCCTTCTCGCCCGGATGGGAGGCGGGGCTCGGGGTCCTCGCGGTGAGGCCACCACCCGTCCCCGGGCGGCCCATCGTCGCGCCCCGCCGGTCCGCCCGGGGCCGATGCGATGGACCTCCCCCACCGGCCCCGGACGGACGTCACGGGCCGGCCTCGCCGAGGAGCAGCGGGCTCACTGCGGGAGGAGCCCGCTCGCACTGCTGATGCTCCCAGCATTCCCGCGCGGGGAGACGGCGTTGCCGGTACTTGCCATCGGCCGGGGGCGCGCGGTCCCGCAGGCGCACCACCGGCGGCGGGGCCCCGGGCCCGCCGGGGCGCGGGAGTGCGAGCATGGAGCCATGCGAGTCGTACTGCAGCGCGCCCTGTCCGCCTCGGTGAGCGTCGACGGCGAGGTCGTCGGCTCCCTGCCCCGCCCGGGACTGGTGGCGCTGGTGGGCGTCGCGCACGACGACACCGCCGCGGACGCGACCGCGATGGCGGCCAGGACCCTCAGGCTGCGCATCCTGGACGACGAGAGATCCGCCTCCGACGTCGATGCGCCGATCCTCGTCATCAGCCAGTTCACGCTCTACGCCAACACGCGCAAGGGCCGCCGCCCCAGCTGGAACGCCGCCGCGCCGGGCCCGGTCGGCGAACCCCTGGTGGACGCCTACGTCCGGGCGCTGCGCGACGCCGGGGCCCGGGTCAAGACGGGCCGCTTCGGCGCCCGCATGCGGGTCGCGCTCGTCAACGACGGGCCGATGACGATCCTGCTCGACAGCGCCGACTGAGTCCCGACCACCGGCCGACCGGCGCCGGTCGGACCGGAGGACCACCGGCGACGGATTCTGGGCGACCCGGGGCCCCCGGTCCGGGCGCTCAACTATTCTGACCCTGGATGTGCTCGCCACGGGGCGAGCCCGACGACGAGGGTCGCCCCGTGGCGGCCCGGACACCGGCCACCGCCGAGGCGGCCATCCAGGACGGGAGGCAGGCATGGCCCAGGTGCTGTTCGTCTGCCCCGCCGGCCTCATCGCGCCCGAGCCCCTCGCCCTGCTCCAGCACGAGCTCATCGTCGTGGCCAACGGCGCCGAGGCCCTCAACAACCTGGAGATCGCCGACGCCGTCGTCGTCGACGCCCGCGAGGAGCTCGCCGCGGCCCGCACCTCCTGCCAGGTGCTCACCGCGGCCGGCGGCGAGCGGCCGATCATGCTGCTCGTCGCGCCCGAGTCGTTGTCGGTCGTCTCCTCCGAGTGGGGCGTCGACGACTTCATCCTCGAGGACGCCCAGCCGGCCGAATGGGAGGCGCGCCTGCGCCTGCTCATCGCCCCGCACGCGCACAGCACCCTGTCGGGCGGCTCCATCGAGATCGATGAGTCGGCCTGCACCGTGACCGTCGGCGAGGAGAAGCTCGACCTGACGTACACCGAGTTCGAGCTGCTGAAGTTCCTCGTCGCGCACCCCGGCCGGGTGCTCAGCCGCGAGGAGCTGCTCAGGAACGTCTGGGGCTACGACTACTACGGCGGCACCCGCACGGTCGACGTGCACGTGCGGCGCCTGCGCGCCAAGCTGGGCACCGAGCACGACCAGTGCATCAGCACGGTGCGCAACGTCGGCTACCGTTTCGACGCGCGCGCCTGACGCGCCGGAGGGCGGCCCGGACCGCCTCGCCCCGGCGGGGCCGGTTCCGTCCGCGAGCGACCATACTGGGGCCATGCACGACATCGCGCTGACCCCCGCGACGCGGGAGAGCCTTGAGACGGTGCACCGCCGTATCGTCCGGCTGGGGCTGCTCGACGAGGTGCCCGAGCGCGTCGGCTGGATCAGCTCCGACGGCGGCGCGGCCACCGGCAGCGTGCTCACCGATGAGGAGGAGCTGCGCGGCGGCCCGCTGCGCTACCGGACCCACTCGGCCATGAGCGCCGCGTCGCTGCCCGACGGCTACTACACGGTGCGCATCACCCGCGAGGGGCTGCGCATCCAGCAGTGGGACGCCGAGGACCATCTGCGTAGCGCCCTGCGGGCGGCCCGCAGGGCCGGCCGGGGGCGCTACGGGGTCGGCTTCGTGCCGGCCGTCGACGGCGACGCGGCCCAGCCGCTGGGGGACTCGTTCAAGGACATGCCGGTCGAGTCGATCGTCCACCTGCGCGAGCTGCGCGGGCTGGCCGCCGAGCCGCCGCGGGTCCTCGTCATCGAGGTGCGGGTGCTGCGCGCCCGTCTCATCGCCGACAAGCCGGTCGCCGGCCTCGACGTGAGTGTCGAGGCCGGCCTGGACGCGATATACCAGCAGGAGTTCACCGGCGTGGACGCCGTGCGCCGTGACCGCGCCCTCTTCTACGCGGATTCGGGCCTGAGGCCCCTGGGCGCCGCCCGCTTCGACGACCGCTGGCCGCGGTTGGCGCGCAACACCTGGCCGACCGCCCCGGAGGCGTGGCGGCTGTTCGGCACCGCGGACGGCGCGACCGTCATCCTGTCCGAGGGCCTGGCCGACCCGAACCCGGACGACGGCCTGCGCATCGAGCTGTTCGCCGAGGTCGATGCGGCGATCGCGCCCGGCCCCGAGCTCGAGGACTACTGGATCTTCCACACGCTGCGGCGCGTGGCCAACTTCGCGATCAACGGCGGCCTCGTCTACGAGCGCATCACCCGCCAGGGCTTCTTCATCATGCAGCTGACCGACGGCCCCGACGAGCTGCGCGGGCCCGACGGCAGGATCAACGTGCTGCTCGGCGCGCCCTCCGGGCGGGTCGCCGGCGAACAGGTCTGGGGCGCCATCGAGGTGGCGCTGATCGGCGTCGCCCTCATCGATCCGCAGCAGGCGGGCGGGCTGCGCCACGAGACGACCCGCGACGCCGCCTGGCGGAAGCTGCTCGGCGCC
>NZ_CAUTOU010000097.1:0-6118 GCF_963539965.1 uncultured Propionibacterium sp. | reverse complement strand
CGCCCCGGGCCGGCCTGGCCGCGGGCTCGGCCCCGGGGCTCCTGACGACGGGGATCTGGGCGGTCCACTCGCTGGCGGGCAGCGTCGGCGCCGGGCCCTCCCGGCCGACGCCGGGGACCTCGTCGGGCTCGACGTGCAGGTCCTCGGGGGCCGGCAGGCCGAGCTCGCGGGCGACGATCGGCAGCATGGCCCGCACGGCGCGACCGCGGTGGCTGATCGAGTCCTTCTCGTCGGCGGTCATCTCGGCGGCGGTGCGCAGCCGGCCGTTGGCGTCGGGCACCTGCTCGTCGGGCACGAAGATCGGGTCGTAGCCGAAGCCGCGCGAGCCCTTGGGGCGGTTGGTCAGGTGGCCGGCCATCTCGCCGCGGGTGGTGAACTCGCGGCCGTCCGGCATGACGAGGGCCATCACCGAGACGAACTGGGCCTGGCGGCGCCCGCGGGGGACGTCCTCGATCTGGCGCAGGACGAGCTCGAGATTGGCGATGTCCTCCTGCTCGGGGCCGTTCCAGCGGGAGCTGCGCACGCCGGGCATGCCGCCCAGGGCGTCGACGCAGATGCCCGAGTCGTCGGCCAGCGAGGGCAGACCGGAGTGGATCATGCCCTCGCGGGCCTTGATCAGGGCGTTGCCCTCGAAGGTCCACTCGGACTCCTCGGGGCCGGGGTACGGGTCGATGTCCCTGAGGCTGGCGACCTCGAGGTCCATGTCGCAGTCGGCGATGATGCGGCGCAGTTCGGTGAGCTTCTTCGCATTGCCGGTGGCCAGGAGAATGCGCCGGGTCACAGCGAGGCCCTCCCCTCTGGATCGGCCAGCGCCCTGGCCTGGAGGTCGGTCAGCCGGGCGCAGCCGGCCTGGCCGAGGTCGAGCAGGCGCCCGAGCGCCTCGCGGTCGAAGGTGGCGCCCTCGCCGGTGCCCTGCACCTCGACGAACTCGCCGGCGCCGGTGCACACGACGTTCATGTCGACATCGGCCTGCGAGTCCTCGCCGTAGGCCAGATCGGCCATCGGGGCGCCGCCGACGACGCCGACGCTGACGGCCGCGACCGAGCCCGTCAGCGGCTCCCCGGCCAGGGCGCCGCGTGCGCGCAGCCACTCGACGGCGTCGTGCAGGGCGACGTAGGCGCCGGTGATGGAGGCGGTCCGGGTGCCGCCGTCGGCCTGGAGGACGTCGCAGTCGATGACGACCGTGTTCTCGCCCAGGGCGCCGTAGTCGATGATGCCGCGCAGACTGCGGCCGATCAGGCGGCTGATCTCATGGGTGCGGCCGCCGATCCTGCCGCGGCGCGACTCCCGGTCGGAACGGGTGCCGGTGGCCCGCGGGAGCATCTCGTACTCGCTGGTCACCCAGCCGAGCCCGGAGCCCCTGCGCCAGCGCGGGACGCCCTCGGTGACGGATGCCGCGACGAGCACGCGGGTCCTCCCGGACTCGATGAGGCAGGAGCCCTCGGCGTGGTCGAGCCAGCCGCGGGTGAGGGTCACGGGGCGCAGTTCATCCAGTGCGCGGCCATCGGCGCGCACCGTCTTCGCAGAGTCGGACACGTCTGGCAAGACTACCCGTTAACGCCCCTCCCGGCGCCGCCCGGTGCGACGCCTTTTGCCGCAGGGTCCGCCGCGGCCCCGCCGCAGGCCCCGGATCCCCGGCTCAGCCGGGGATCCGGGCGGCCTGCACCCCGTCGACGAAACCGCCCATGAGGCGCCGGCCCAGGCCCTGGAACTGTTCGGCGTCGCCGGTGGTGATGAACCGGCGGGTCGGCTCGTGGTCGAGGTCGTCGCGCAGCAGGCCCAGCCCGGTCAGCTCGGCGAAGGTGGTGCGGGCGCACTCGTCCGAGCTGGAGACGAGGGTGACGCGCTCGCCCATGACATAGCTGATGACCCCCGACAGCAGCGGGTAGTGCGTGCAGCCGAGGATGAGCGTGTCGATCTCGGCCTCCTGCAGCGGGGCGAGGTACTCGCGGGCCGTGGCCAGGATCTGCGAGCCGGTCGTGACGCCGGCCTCGACGTACTCGACGAACTTCGAGCAGACCTGCGTGAACAGCCGTACGGGCGAGGCGCCGAGGGCGTCGTCGTAGGCCCGCGAGCTCGCCGTGGCCCGCGTGCAGATGACGCCGATGCGGTCGTTGCGGGTGATCGCGGCGGCCTTGCGGGCGGCCGGGACGACCACCTCGATGACGGGCACGCCGTAGCGCTCACGGGCATCGCGCAGGGCCGCGGCCGAGCCCGTGTTGCACGCGATGACCAGGGCCTTCACGCCGCGCGAGACGAGATCGTCGAGGGCCTCCAGGACGAAGCCGCGCACCTGCGCGATCGGGCGCGGCCCGTAGGGGGCGCGGGCCGTGTCGCCCAGGTAGACGATGTCCTCGTGCGGCAGCAGGTCGACGACCGCCCGCGCCACCGTCAGACCGCCGAAGCCGGAGTCGAAGACGCCGATCGGTGCGTTCGCGCGCCCCGCGCCGTCGAGTACGGGCGGGGCCGTCGAGTCCATTTCCGGGCTGAGCACGCCATTGATCTTAGCCGGTGCCGGCGCCGGGACGGGGGCTCAGTGGAGGCAGTCGAGCAGGGACTCCTGCACCCAGCCGAGCCACTCGTAGATCGAGAAGATCGCGGCCTGCGGATCGTCCTCGGGCAGCTCGCCCAGTCGGTCGGCGTCATCGGCCGTCAGGATGCCCAGGCGCACCGACAGGGCCAGGCGCACGGCGGTGAGGGTCTTGAGCCAGGCCCCGATGTGCTCGTCGGGGACCGCGCAGCGCATGTCGTCGCCCACCTGGTTGAGGTCGGCGAGCATCGCCACGGCGGCGTTGAGCTTGGCGTCGCGCTGCTCGGCCAGGCTGAAACGGCGGAACTCGTTCGAGGCCCGCGGGTCGTTCCGGTAGGCGTCGGGGAAGAGCCGGCGCAGGGCCGGATCGACGTCGGGGTTCTGGCAGAAGTCATCGGCCGGGGCCTCGTTGAACTCCCGTTCGAGTTCGGCGAAGAGATCCTGCTCCCCCAGCCCGCCGGGGGCGGTGCCGGGCATGCCGTCGCCGGTGAGCAGCTCCATGAGCTGGCCGACGAGGCTGATCATGACGCTGAGCTCGGCGGCCTCGAAGGTGCAGGTGAGCTGGCCGCGGCGGCGGCGGAAGGAGTGCACTACTCGCCCCTGCCCACGGTGGCCCACAGGCCGAAGCCGTGCATGGCATTGACGTCGCGCTCCATGCGCTCACGGCTGCCGGCGCTGACGACGGCCCTGCCCTCCATGTGAACCTGCATCATGAGGCGCTCGGCGCGGTCGCGCGAGTAGTGGAAGTAGGTGCAGAACACGTGGGTGACGTAGCTCATGAGGTTGACGGGGTCGTCCCAGACGATCGTCACCCAGTTCCGGTTGCCGACGGCCTCCTCGGCGGGCCGCTCGACGACGGCAGTGCTGCCGGAGGGTGCCGGGGGAGGAGTTTCCGTCATACCCCCCATTCTGTCTCACGACTCAACAGAATCCACGGGCCCGCCGCCTGCGGGAACGACCCCGCCGCCGGTGCCCGAGGCCCGGGCGGCGGGGGCTCCCGCCCAATTTTCGATCACGAATCGAAATCAATGGGTCGCCGGCCCCTCCGCTGCCGTAGTGTGGGCCCATGGCCGTAACGTCACTGCTCACCGACATGTACGAGCTCACGATGGTCAAGGCCGCCCTCCACTCGGGCCGCGCCAACCGCCACGTGCTCTTCGAGCTGTTCCCCCGCCGCCTCCCCCAGGGCCGCTCGTACGGCGTCGTCGCCGGTACCGGGCGCGTGCTGGAGGCCGTCGGCGACTTCCGCTTCGGCGACCAGGAGATCGATTACCTGCTCGGCGAGGGCATCGCCGATGACGTCCTCGCCGAGTACCTGTCCGGCTACCGCTTCCACGGCGACATCGTCGGCTACCCCGAGGGCGAGCTCTACTTCGGCGGCTCCCCGCTGCTGCAGGTCGAGGGCTCCTTCGCCGACGCCGTACTGCTGGAGACGCTGCTGCTGTCGATCTACAACCACGACTGCGCGATCGCCGCGGCCGCCTCCCGCATGACGATGGCCGCCCAGGGCCGCCCGATCGCCGAGTTCGGCGCCCGCCGCACCCACGAGTCCTCGGCGGTCGCGGCCGCCCGCGCGGCCTGGATCGCCGGTTTCAGCTCCACCTCCGACCTGGAGGCCGGCCGCGCCTGGGGCATCCCGGTGTCGGGCACCGCGGCCCACGCGTTCACGATGCTCTTCGACTCCGAGGACGAGGCCTTCGCCGCCCAGCTCGAGTGGCTCGGCGCCGACACGACACTGCTCGTGGACACCTACGACATCGACGCCGCGATCGTGAAGGCCGTCGAGCTGACCGGCGGGGGGCTCGGCGGCGTGCGCATCGACTCCGGCGATCTGTTCACCGAGGTCAAGCACGTGCGCGAGCTGCTCGACCGGCTCGGCGCCACGCGCACGAGGATCATCGTCACCAACGACCTGGACGAGTACCAGATCGCCGCCCTGCGCGGCGCCCCCGTCGACGGCTTCGGCGTCGGCACGAGCCTGGTCACAGGATCGGGTCACCCCACCTGCGGCTTCGTCTACAAGCTCGTCGCCCGCGCCTCCGCCGACTCCCCCGACGCGCCGATGATCGACGTGGCGAAGCGATCGGCCAACAAGAAGACGATCGGCGGGCGCAAGTTCGCGCTGCGCTCCATCGACGACGACGGCCTGGCCCAGGCCGAGGTGATCGGCGTCAACGCCGCCCCGCGCGCCGGCTCGGGCGACCGCACGCTGATCGTCGAGCTGGTGCGCAACGGCGAGATCGTCGGCGCCGAGCCGCTCACCGACGCGCGCGACCGCCACCGGACGGCCCGCGCCGAGCTGCCCATCGACGCCCAGCGCATCTCGAACGCCGAGCCGGCCATACCGACGATCATCCTCGACGAGCAGGGCCGCGAGCTCGACAACGTCTACGCGGCGGGCCGGCCTGCCGGCAACATCTGACCGGCGGCCCGCCCCGGGGCGGGCCGGGCGATGATAGCTTCGCCCCCATGAGCAGTCTTCCCGGCGTCTCCGACACCTTCGACGCCTCGCGCTGGCGCGAGGCGGCCCCCGACGAGGTCCCGCTCCGCGAGACCACCTACCACCGCCTCGTCTCGCGCGGCGATGCCGACGGCGCCCCGGCCGGCCACGACCTGCCGGTGGTGCGCGTCGCCATCGACCGCCCCCGGCTGCGCAACGCCTTCGGCCCGCAGACCGTCGACGAGCTCTACCGCTGCATCGACGACGCCCGCTCCACGCCCGACGTCGCGGCGATCGTCCTCACCGGCAACGGCCCCTCCCCCAAGGACGGCGGCCACGCCTTCTCGTCGGGCGGCGACCAGCTGCAACGGGGCGCCGACGGCTACCGGTACCAGCCCGGCGAGACCCCGCACGGCGCCGGCCACGAGGGCCGCGAGCAGGGCATGACGCCGCAGCGCGCCGCCCGCATCGACCGGGGCCGGCGCGCCCGCATGCACATCCTCGAGGTGCAGCGCCTCATGCGCTCCACCCCCAAGCCGATCATCGCCGCGATTCCCGGCTGGACGACCGGCGGCGGGCACTCGCTCATGGTCGTCTGCGATCTGGCGATCGCCAGCGCGGAGCACGCCGTCTTCAAGCAGGTCGACGCCGACGTGGGCTCCTTCGACGCCGGCTACGGCACCGGCCTGCTCGCCCGCCAGATCGGCGACAAGCGCGCCCGCCGGATCTTCTACCTGGCCGAGCCCTACACGCCCGCCGAGGCCGAGGCCTGGGGCGTCGTCAACAAGGTGGTGCCGCACGCCCAGCTCGAGGAGGCGGCCATCGAGTGGGGCCTGACCGTGGCCACCAAGTCGCCCCAGTCGATCCGCATGCTCAAGTACTCGTTCAACATGATCGACGACGGCGTCGCCGGCCAGCAGGCCTTCGCCGGCGAGGCCACCCGCCTGGCCTACATGACCGAGGAGGCCCAGGAGGGCCGCGACGCCTTCCTGGAGCGCCGCCGGCCCGACTGGTCGGAGTACCCGTACTACTTCTGATGCCCGCCGCCCCGTCGCTCAGCGCCCTCGTCGCGGCCCGCACCGGCGAGTCGGCGGGGGCCCTCGCGCGTGCGCTGGAGCCGGTCCTGGCGGGCCGGGACGGTCCGCTCC
>NZ_CAUTOU010000096.1:0-6122 GCF_963539965.1 uncultured Propionibacterium sp. | reverse complement strand
CGCTCGCTCGGCCAGATGGCCACCGACGAGATCGGCAGGGTCGGCGGCATCGTCGCCACCGTCATCGTCTTCGTCATGCTCATGATCGTGCTGGCCGTACTGGCCATGATCTGCGTCAACGCGCTGGCCGCCTCGCCGTGGGGCGTCTTCTCGGTGGGCTGCACCATTCCGATCGCCATCGCCATGGGCCTGTGGCTGCGCTTCGTCCAGCCCGGCAGGATCACCCGGGTCTCGATCGTGGGCTTCGCGCTGCTGATCGCGGTCATCGTCTCGGGCCGCTGGGTCGCCAACTCGGGCTTCGGCCGGGCCCACCTGCACCTGTCCCCGACCACCCTGGTGTGGGCGATGATCGTCTACGGCTTCTTCGCCGCCGTACTGCCGGTGTGGATGCTGCTGACCCCGCGCGACTACCTGTCCACCTTCATGAAGGTCGGCACGATCCTCGTCCTGGCCCTGGGCATCATCATCGTGCGGCCCATCGTGGAGATGCCGGCCGTCACCGAGTTCGCGACGAACACGGCCGGCCCGGTCTTCGCCGGCTCGATCTTCCCCTTCCTGTTCATCACGATCGCCTGCGGAGCCCTGTCCGGCATGCACGCCATGGTCTCCTCGGGCACCAGCCCCAAGATGATCCAGAAGGAGTCGCAGGCCCGCATGATCGGCTACGGCGGCATGCTCATGGAGTCCTTCGTGGCCGTCATGGCGATGGCCGCCGCCGTCAGCCTCAACCAGGGCGTCTACTTCGGCATGAACACCTCGACGGCGACGGTCGACAACCTGGCCGGCAGCTCCGTCGTGCAGTCCGCCGACAACCGCGAGGACATCACCGCCGCCGCCGTGCAGAACCTCGGCGTCACCGACGTCCGCGGCGACGGCATCCGCGCCACCTGGGACACCTGGGACGAGAACGGCAACACGATCACCGTCCACGACGGCGACGCCTACCGGGCCGTCGCCGAGGACGTCGGCGAGACCTCGATCGTCTCGCGCACCGGCGGCGCACCGACCCTGGCCGTCGGCATGGCGCACATCCTGCACCAGGTCGGCGGCGGACGCACGATGATGGGCTTCTGGTATCACTTCGCGATCATGTTCGAGGCCCTGTTCATCCTCTCGGCGGTCGACGCGGTCACGAGGGTCGCGCGCTTCCAGCTCTCCGACGCCCTGGGCAATGCGATCCCGCGGTTCTCCGATCCTTCATGGCGCGTCGGCGCCTGGCTCTCCACTGCCGTCGTCGTGGCGGCCTGGGGCTCGCTGCTGCTCATGGGCGTCACCGATCCGCGCGGCGGCATCCAGACGCTCTATCCGCTGTTCGGCATCGCCAATCAGCTGATCGCAGCCGTGGCGCTGCTCGTCGTCACCGTCATGGTGGTGCGCAAGGGCTACGCCAAGTACGCGTGGATACCGATCATCCCGCTGGTCTTCGACACGGTTGTGACCTTCGTCGCGTCGTGGCAGAAGATCTTCTCGCACGACCCGGCTCTCGGCTACTGGCAGCAATGGCGCGACGCGCGGGCGCAGCTCGCCACGCTCACCGACGCCGACCAGATCGTCGTCGAGCGGGCCATCGTGCGCAACACCTTCATCCAGGGCACGCTGTCGATCGTCTTCCTGGTGACGGTGGCGTTCGTCATGGTCTGCGGCGTCATCCGCATCGTCAGCACGCTGCGCAGCGGCGACACGACCACCTCGGAGGACCCGCACCAGGAGTCGAACCTCTTCGCCCCCTGCACGTTCATCCCCTCCGGGCTGGACCGCAAGTGCGTCGCCGAGTACGAGGTCGTCGGCGACCCGGCGCTCATCCCCGGGCTCAAACAGGCCGAGCGCGCCGCCCGGCTGCAGGAGACCGGGTTGGGGGCGAGGGCATGAGCCCCGCCCCCGACCGGCCGCCGGGATCGCGGGAGCCCTCGGGCGCGGACCGCATCCGCGGGATGCTGAGTTCGTTCCGGGCCCTGTGGCGAGACCTCACCGGCGAATCCGCGTACGACCGGTACGTGCTGCGGCACCGGCTGGAGCATCCCGGTCACGAGCCGATGGACGAGCGCCGGTTCTGGCGGGCGCGCATCGGCTTCGACGAGGAGAACGTGCGGCCGGGCTGCTGCTGAGCCCGGCGGACCGGGGGATTCAGCGGTGCAGGGCGGCGAGCAGGACGAAGACGATCCCGACGCCGATCAGGACGGCGCCCACGGCGGGCCTGTGGTCGAGTTCCGAGACGTGTTCGAAGAGCCTCCTCATGGCGTCCGCCAGACGCGGCACGCGCGCCCACACGGCGGCGGCGCCCAGGTAGGGGCCGACGAGAGCCACCAGGAAGACCAGGTAGAGCAGTGCGCCGACAGCGATGCCGTCGGCGGTCGAGGCGATGATGCGCCCCGTCACGTACATGGTCGCCGGCTCGCTGAGCCCGATGCCGTCGGCCAGGCCGAGGCCGATCATGGACGGTGCGCGCTCGCCGCGATGCGCCCTGGGCCGTCTTCCGCGGGGCGCATGCAGGTGCCAGTCGACGAGCTGGGCCAGGCCCGCGATGAGGGTGAGCAGGCCCGCGACGAGATCGGTGCCGCGGCGGACGAGCAGGGCCGACGCCCTGAGCCTGAGCAGGGCGGTGAGACGCTCGGGATCGACGAAGTGGAAGACCACGAGCATGATGGTGGCAGCCGCGACCAGCCCCACGCAGATCCAGGCGATGTCCCGTCCGGGCCTGCGGGAGCCCGTGAGCAGGTGCACGACGAGCGCATAGGTGGTCGGGCTGAAGCCCATGAACAGCCCGAGGCCGATCATGGACACGGCCGCCGCCCATACGGCGCCCATCAGACGCCGCCGCCGACCAGCACCGCCACGGGTCGGGCACGGCCCGGCCCGTCCGGACGGTAGAGGGCGACGAGCTCACCGGCGGGGTCGATGAGACCGGTGGGATCGGCGGGCACGTCGAGGGGCAGGAAGGCGCCGCGGCTGACGGCATTGCGCTGGGCCCGGTCGATGCGGAGCACCGGGAAGCTGAGCCGGGCCGCGTCGGCCATGCTCATCAGCGGCGGTGCGACGGCGCCGGGATCGGCAGGGTCCGGCAGGGCGCGGGCCTCCTGGACGCGGTAGCCGCCGATGCGCGTGCGGCGCAGGGCGGCAAGATGACCGCCGACGCCGAGCGCGGCGCCGAGATCGCGGGCGAGGGCCCTGACGTAGGTTCCCGACGAGCAGGTGACGACGACGTCGAGGTCCGTCAGGCCGTCATGGCCGCGCCGCCCCAGCACCGTGAACTCGCTGACAGTGACCGGACGGGCGGCCAGTTCGACCTGCTCGCCGCCTCGCACGCGGGCGTAGGACCGCCTGCCGTCGACCTTGACGGCCGACACCGCGCTGGGCACCTGCATGATCCGCCCGCGCAGCGGCTCGACGGCGGCCTCGATCGCCTCGCCGCTCAGCCCGGAGGCGTCGGCGCCCGAGACGATCGGGCCCTCGGCGTCGTCCGTGACGGTGGCCTGGCCCAGGCGGATGGTGGCCGTGTAGGTCTTGTCGTGCAGGGCCAGGCGCCCGAGCAGCCGAGTGGCCCTGTTGACGCCGATGATGAGCACGCCGGTGGCCATCGGGTCGAGCGTGCCGGCATGGCCGACGCGGCGGGTCGAGAACAGGCGCCGGCAGCGCCCCACCACCTGATGGGAGGTGAGGCCCGCCGGCTTGTCGATGACGACCAGGCCGCTGGGGCCGGTCGGCGCGCCGCGTCCGCTCACTCGGCCTCGTCGTCGCCCCAGTAGGGGTCGGCGGCACCGGCGAACCGGGTGCCCCTGCGGGCCGCCAGCTCCTCGTCGGCGCGGCGGACCCTGGCGAGCAGGTCCTCCATGTCGGCGGCGGCCGCAGTGGTCGCGTCCGGCACGAAGGTCAGCGTCGGGGCGAAGCGCAGGCCCAGCCGCTTGCCCACTGCCGAGCGCAGCAGGCCCTTCGCCGACTCGAGCGCCGCGGCGGTGGTGGCCAGGTCGGCCTCGGCGCCCATCACCGTGTAGAAGACCGTGGCATCACGGGAGTCGCCCGTGAGCCGCACGCCGGTGACGGTGACGAAACCGAGGCGCGGGTCCTTGACGCGCGTCTGCAGCATCTGCGCGACGACGACCCGGATCCGGTCCTCGAGCTTGGCGATGCGGGGGCCGGGCATCACCTGTCCCTCTCCTTCTCGACCATCTCGTAGGTCTCGATCTGGTCGCCGATGCGGATGTCGGAGCGCCCCAGTGTGAGGCCGCACTCGAAGCCCTCCCGGACCTCGGTGACATCGTCCTTCTCGCGGCGCAGGGAGTTGATCGAGGTCTCCGCGATGACGACGCCGTCACGGACCAGGCGCGCCGTGGCGTTGCGTCTGATGAGGCCGTCGAGCACCATGCAGCCGGCGATGTTGCCGACCCTGGACGAGTGGAAGATCTCGCGGATCTCGGCGGTGCCGAGCGTCTTCTCCTCGTAGACCGGCTTGAGCATGCCCTTGAGGGCGGCCTCGATCTCGTCGATGGCGTCGTAGATGACCGTGTAGTACCGGACATCGACGTTGTTCTGGTCGGCCATGCGGGCCGCCTGAACGGTCGGGCGCACGTTGAAGCCGATGATGACGGCGTGCGGCTCGGAGGCGGCGGCCAGTGTGACATTGGTCTCGGTGATGGCACCGACGCCCCGGTCGATGACGCGCAGGTCGACCTCGTCGCCCACGTCGATCTGGCTGAGCGAGTCCTCCAGAGCCTCGACCGAGCCGGCCGAGTCGCCCTTGAGGATGAGCAGCAGCTCGCTGGCCTCGCCCTTCTCCATCTGCTCGAACAGCTCGTCGAGCGTACGGCGCCGGCTCGACGCGGCCTGCTGGGCGGCGCGGATGCGGGCCTCGCGCTTCTCGGCGATCTGGCGGGCCATGCGATCGTCCTCGACGACCAGGAAGTTGTCGCCGGCGCCGGGGACACTGGTCAGGCCGAGCACCTGGACCGGCATCGACGGCGAAGCCTCATCGACCTGCTCGCCGTGATCATTGATCAGGGCGCGCACGCGTCCGTAGGCGGAACCTGCGACGATCGAGTCGCCCTTGCGCAGCGTGCCGCGCTGGACGAGGGCGGTGGCGACGGGACCGCGCCCCTTGTCGAGGTGGGCCTCGATGGCGACGCCCTGGGCGCTCATGTCGGGGTTGGCGCGAAGATCCAGGGCCGCGTCGGCGGTCAGGACGACGGCCTGCAGCAGTTCGTCCAGGCCCTGGCCGGTGACGGCCGAGACATCGACGAACATGGTGTCCCCGCCGTACTCCTCGGGGACCAGCTCGAACTCGGTCAGCTGACCGCGCACCCTGGTGGGATCGGCGCCGGGCTTGTCGATCTTGTTCACCGCCACCACGATCGGCACATCGGCCGCCTTGGCGTGATTGAGGGCCTCGATGGTCTGAGGCATGACGCCGTCATCGGCCGCGACCACGAGCACCGCGATGTCGGTGGACTTCGCACCGCGGGCCCGCATGGCGGTGAAGGCCTCGTGGCCGGGGGTGTCGATGAAGGTGATCCGGCGATTCTCGTCATCGACCTCCGCCTGCACCTGGTAGGCGCCGATCGACTGCGTGATGCCACCGGCCTCGCCCTCGACGACATGCGTATGGCGCAGCGCGTCGAGCAGCTTGGTCTTGCCGTGATCGACATGGCCCATGACCGTGACGACCGGGGGGCGCGGGGCGAGATCGGACTCGTCGCCCTCGTCCTCGCCGAACTCCAGGTCGAAGCTCTCGAGGAGTTCACGGTCCTCGTCCTCGGGGGAGACCACGTCGATGGTGTAGTTCAGCTCGGCGCCGAGGACCTCGAGGGTCTCATCCGGCACGGACTGGGTGGCCGTGATCATCTCGCCCAGGTTGAACAGAACCTGCACCAGGGCGGCCGGGTCCGCGCCGATCTTCTCGGCGAGATCGGTCAGCGAGGAGCCGCGACGCAGGCGGATGGTGCCGCCATCGCCCTGCTTGATGCGCACGCCGCCGATGGTCGGCGCCTGCATCTCGTCGAACTCCTGCCTGCGCTGCTTGCGGCTCTTGCGCCCGCGGCGGCTGCTGCCGCCGCGCCCGAAGGCGCCCTGCGTGCCGGAGCCGCCGCGACCGCCACGACCACCACGGCCGCCGCCGAGGGGCGAGCCCATGC
>NZ_CAUTOU010000095.1:0-6157 GCF_963539965.1 uncultured Propionibacterium sp. | reverse complement strand
CGGGCCGCGCCGGACCGGGGTCGTGCGTCGGGCGAGCCCGGCCCGGCGCCGGCCCCCCTCCCGCCGCGGCGCGGCGAGGGCGTTCGGTGAGTCGCTTGCGCTCCGGGGGCGGCACCCGCACCGTCGTCCTGGTGTGGCTCTGCACCCGCGCCCTGCTCGCGGCGGTGCTCCTGCACACCGTCCGCGGCAGCGGGACGACGGTTGAGCGGGCCCTGGGCAACTGGGACGTCCAGCATTACCTGGCCATCGCCGCCAACGGCTACGCCGACCAGCTGAACATGGCCTTCTTCCCGGGGACCCCCCTGGTCATGCGCTGGACCATGCAGTTCGGCCTGCCCGCCGTCGTGGCGATCGCCGTCGTCAACGCGCTGGCCGGCCTGGTCGCGGCCATCGCCATGGACCGCCTCGGCGGCCAGTGGGCGGCCATCGGCTGGCTGCTCGCTCCGATGGCCGTCTTCACCGTGGTCGGCTACTCGGAGGCCCTCTTCTGCGCCTTCGGCCTGTGGGCCTGGGTGCTCGCCCGCAGGGGCCACTGGTGGTGGTCCGCCCTGCTGGCCGCGGCGGCCTGCACCACCAGGATCTCCGGTGTCTTTCTCGTCGTCGGCCTGGTCCTGCTCGCCCTGTTCGGCGGTGAACCGACCCCGCCCGGCGCCGTGGCGTGCAAGCACGCGGGCCAGCCGGCCGCCCGTCTGCGCCACGCCGGCATCGCCGCGCTGCCGCTGCTCGTCGTCGTCGCCTTCCTCGCTCATCTGCACGGCATCACCGGCACGTGGGACGCCTGGTTCAGCGCTCAGCGCGCCGGCTGGGATCGCAGCTGGACGAACCCCTGGCAGAGCTTCCAGAACACCCTGTTCGCCGTCGATCCCGCGGCCTGGCCGGCCGAGCCGACGCGCGCCTGGATCTTCCGCTTCGAGATCGCCTCGGTCGTGGTCGGCCTGGTCACGACGGCCTGCGCCCTCGCCTGCAGGGCGTGGGCGCAGGCCGGCTATGTGCTCGCCCAGCTGCTGGCCCTGACCACCGCCACCTGGTTCATGTCCGTCAACCGCGCCGACCTGCTGTGGTTCCCGCTCTTCATCGGCATCGGCCGGCTCGTCGCGCGCCGCCCGGCCGCCAAGGGCGCCGACCTGCTGCGGGCCGTCGTGCTGCTGCTGGTCGTCCTGGCCGACCTGGCGCTCATGGCCTGGTGGGCCCGCCTGTTCTTCCTCGGCCACTGGGCCAGCTGAATCACCTCGCCCGAACGGGCGCCGATGGCCGTAGAGTGGCTGGTGAGTGCTGCACACCCGAGGCCGAGAGGAGCCCCCGATGCCCGACTGGAGCGACGACACGATCTGGTGGGCCGTCTACCCGCTCGGCTTCCTCGGCGCCCCCACACGACCCGCCGCCGGCCGCCCCCTTGAACACCGCCTCCCGGCACTCGAGGGCTGGCTCGACCACCTGCTGTCGATCGGCTGCAACGGTCTGGCCCTCGGCCCGGTCTTCGAGTCGGTCTCGCACGGCTACGACACCCTCGACTACTTCCGCATCGACCCGCGCCTGGGCGATGAGGACGACCTCGCGCACCTCGTGGGGGCCTGCCACGACCGGGGCATCCACGTGGCCCTGGACGGCGTGTTCAACCATGTCAGCGCCGCCTACCCGGACCTGCTCGCCGCGCTGGGCGGCGGCCCCGGGGCCCCGACCGCCCCGATGTTCCACATCGACTACTCGACCGACCCGCCCACGCGCCTCAACTTCGAGGGCAGCGACGACCTCGTCCTCCTCGACCACGGGTCGCCGGCGGTGCGCGAGCTCGTCACGCGGGTCATGAACCACTGGCTCGACCGCGGCATCGACGCCTGGCGCCTGGACGCCGCCTACGCCGTGCCGCCGGCCTTCTGGGCGCCGGTGCTCGCCGATGTGCGGGCCGCCCACCCGCGGGTCTTCGTCTGGGGCGAGGTCATCCACGGCGACTACGCGCGGATCGTCGCCGAGTCCACCATCGACTCGCTCACCGAGTACGAGCTGTGGAAGGCCGTCTGGAGCAGCCTGGCCGAGGAGAACTTCTACGAGCTCGACTGGACGCTCGGCCGCCACAACGGGTTCGGCGAGACCTTCGTCCCGCTCACCTTCCTGGGCAACCACGACACCACCCGCATCGCCAGCAGGGTGGGCGACGCCAAGGCCGTCCTGGCCGCCGTGGTGCTCTTCACCGTCGGCGGCACCCCGAGCGTCTACTACGGCGATGAGCAGGGCTTCCACGGCGTCAAGTACGACCGGCCCTGGGGCGACGACGAGGTGCGCCCGGCCATGCCCGGCGGCCCCGGGGGGCTCTCGGGGCTCGGCGCCGGCATGATGCGCCGCTACCAGCAGCTCGTCTCGATCAGGCGCCGCAACCGCTGGCTGGTGCGCGCCCGCACCACCGTCACGCAGCTGGCCAACGACCACATCGTCTACGAGGCCCACGACCCGCAGGACGAGGCCCACCGCCTCTACGTCTCGCTGAGCGTGGGCAGGAGCGCCAAGGCGCACGTCGCCGACGACAGGGGCGAGCTCTTCGCGTTCGAGGGCTGAGCGGGCCGGGCCGGATCATCCCGGGGAACCCTCAGACGACCAGGAAACCGCCGTCCTCGGTGGCCTCCTGGGCGTCGATGTCGTCGAACCAGTGGCCGTTGGCGCCGAGGTAGCGGAAGTGGATGAGCGTGCCGACGGGCACGACGATCATCGCCGTGGCACTGCCGTCGGGGCGCACCTTGAGCGGATTGCGCAGGGGCTGCCAGTCGTTGAAGGAGCCGACCACGCTCACCGGCATGGCCGGATGGTCTGCGGGCAGGGAGAAGACGATGGCGACAGAATTCCCCGGTACCGGTTCTTTGCGGATCATGACCAAACCTCTGCGATGGGACGCCCCCGGCTTCGTAACAGGACTGTGCGTCCGGACGAGAACGGGGCTGAAAACAGAATCCGGCAGACCTTCTGCCTCCAGGGTAAGGGCGCGTCGCCGATTAATCGAGGCGTCTCATGTCTCATCCAGGGGGGCCGGGGGCGCGATCACGGCCGGTGGCGCGGTGCGCCGTGCGCCCGGTCGAGCAGCCCGGCGGCCCCCTCGATGCGGTCGTCCACCATGCCGATGGCCTGCATCGTCGCGTACACCGTGGTCGGGCCGACGAAGACGAAGCCCTCGGCGCGCAGCGCCTTGGCCAGCGCCTCGGACTCCGGCGTGCGGGCGGGGACCTCGGCCATGAACGCCGGGCGCGGCCCGGCCGGCGGGCGGAACGACCAGACGAGCTCCGGCAGACCGCCGCGACCGCGCAGGCCCATGGTCGCGCGGGCGTTCGTGATGACCGCCTCGATCTTGCGCCTGTTGCGCACGATGCCCTCGTCGCCCATGAGCCGCTCGACGTCGCCGGGGCCGTAGCCGGCGACCCGGTCGACGTCGAAGCCGTCGAAGGCGCGGCGGAAGGCGGGGCGCTTGCGCAGGATCGTCACCCAGCTCAGGCCGGACTGGAAGCCCTCCAGGCACAGGCGCTCGAACAGGCCCCGCTCGTCGGTGACCGGGGACCCCCACTCGTAGTCGTAGTAGTCGCGCAGCAGCGGGTCGTGCGCCGCCCAGCGCGGGCGGGCGCGCCCGTCGTCGCCGACGACCAGCTCGTCGCTCATACCGGCCGCGCCCCGCGGGCCGGCGGCGCCCGGGGCCGTGGCCATCATCATGGCTGACTCCTCAGGTAGCGGCCGAAGTGGGGCACGGTGAAGGCGATCTTGCCGCGCTCCCCGGAGTAGATGAGGCCCTTCTTCATGAGGGCGTCGCGGGCCGGTGACAGCGACTGCGGTTTGCGCCCCAGCCGGGTGGCCACGTCGGAGCTGGACGCCTCGGCGTCGTCGACGGCGAGCTCGGCCATCGCCCTCAGGTAGTCGCGCTCGGCGGGGGTGGCGCGCTCGAAGCGGCTGCCGAAGAAGCCGACGGCCAGCTCGCCCTCCGCCTCGGGAGTGCCCACGCGCACGTCGTCGGCGCCGATCGGGCTGGAGGCGGCGACGTCCCAGACGGCCTTGCCGTAGGCCTGGATGAAGTACGGGTAGCCGCCGGTCGCCTCATACATGGCGGCCAGGGCGTCCGGGCCCCAGTCGGCGTCCTCGTCCTGCGCCGGCACCCGGAGGGCCTTGTCGGCCTCGGCCCGGTCGAGACGGTCGATGCTCTGGTAGCTGAACAGGCGCTCGGAGTAGCTCTTGGACGCCGACAGCAGCGCCGGCAGGTGCGGCAGGCCCGCGCCGATGACGATGAGCGGCAGACGCTGCTGGCTGATCTCGTGGCAGGCGGCGCACAGGGCGGAGACGTCGGCCGGGCCCAGGTCCTGCATCTCGTCGATGAAGACGCCGACGCCCGTGCCCATGTCGGCCGCCAGCCCGCCCAGGTCGGTGAACAGCTCGACCAGGTCGATCTCGATGTCCCCGGAGTCCGCACGGCCCTTCGCGACGGGCACGCGGATGCCGGGATTCCAGCGCTCGGCCAGCTTGGCGCCCGGCTTGGCGTCGCGTTCGATGAAGGCGCGGATCTCGCCGAGGACCTGGTCGGTGTCGGGATGGCCGAGCTCGCGGACGGCCATGTGCAGGGCCGCGCCGAGGGGCCGGCGCAGCGTCTGGTCGGGGCGGGCCTCGAGCTTGCCCGTGCCCCAGCGGGTGCGGACGGCCTGGCCGCGCAGGGCGTTGAGCAGGACCGTCTTGCCGACGCCGCGCAGGCCGGTGAGTATCAGCGAGCGCTCGGGACGGCCGCGGGCCACCCGCTCCAGCACCACGTCGAAGCGCGCCAGCTGCTCGCCGCGCCCGGCGAGCTCGGGGGGACGCTGGCCCGCGCCGGGCGCGTACGGGTTGCGGATCGGGTCCATGAACCCACACTATGCCACCGTCTAGCCGCTGGCCTAGAGATTCCCGGCGCGCGCCCGGCCCGGAGCCGCCGCAGAGGGCATGCGTGCCGAGACCAGCGCGCTGACGAGCAGGATCACCACGCCCGCGGCGAAGGCGGGGGCGCGACCGAAGGCGTCCGAGACGGCGCCCGCGACCAGGGGCCCGACGATCGCGCCGGTGTCGTTGCACATCGAGAAGACGGCCACCGCGGTGCCGCCCCTGATGCCGCCGGTGGCGTCCCCGACGCTGGCCGCCGGAGCGGTGCTCATGGCCGCCGCACCCACCGCGTAGACGCACAGGGCCGCGATGACCGGCCCGATCGAACCGCTGAGGGGGACGCTCATGAGGGAGACCGCCATGATGAGCGCGCCGGCGAGCATCGCCGGCCGGCGGCCCACGGTGTCGACGAAGCGCCCGACCGGGACGATCGCGATGGTCTGGATGACGGCGGCGACCGCGAAGACGGTGCCCGTCCAGGTGGTGCTCAGCCCGAGGCCGGCCGTGATGACGAGCGGGATCATCGAGCTGCGCACGCCGGTCGAGTTCCAGCCCTGCGCGAAGTTGGCGACCAGCGCCGCCTGGTAGCGCCTGTCGCGCAGCACCCGGCGCATGGGGACGCCGCCCCGCCGCCCCGCCCCGACGGGCCGCGTCACGGCCCGGGGCAGCAGCGACAGGCCCAGGACGCCGGCGACGAGCAGGGTGAGTGCGTAGAACCCGAAAGGGGCCTGCAGACTGATGCGGGCCAGCAGCCCGCCGACGGCCGGACCGGCCATGCTCCCGATGAGGAAGCCGCTCTGGTAGAGGCCGGTCGCCCGTCCGCGCATGTGCTCGGGCGCCACCGCCAGCAGCACGGTCATGGCGGCGACGGTGAACAGCGCCGAACCGATGCCGCCGACCGCGCGCCAGCCGAGCAGCCACCAGTAGCTGCGTGCGACGCCCATCAGGGCGCTCGAGACGGCCACGAGCAGCAGGCCGAGCCCGAGAGTGCTGCGCGCCCCGATCCGCTCCATCACCCCATTGCTGAACGGGCTCGTGGACAGGCGGACCGCGGCGAACGCGGAGACGACGACGCCGACCATGAGGTCGTTGGCCTGGAAGCTCTCGGCGAACAGCGGCAGCACCGGCACGACGACGCCGAAACCGAGTCCGACGAACAGGGCGATGGCGGCGAGCACGATGACGCTCCGGGCCATTGGCTCCCGCTGCCGGTTCACCCGGCCAGTCTATTTCGTCGTCCGGGGCGCTCCGGGCGCCGCCGCCGCGGCGCGCGGCCGGCGGGGAG
>NZ_CAUTOU010000094.1:0-6165 GCF_963539965.1 uncultured Propionibacterium sp. | reverse complement strand
CGCGGGCGGCCGTGCACGGCGGCTCGCCGCCCTGGAGCGCGTCCTCGAGGGATCGCTCACCGCCAACCGCCTGCCCCGCTGGGCCGGCGCCGTGCTGGCGCCCGCCTGCCTGCTCGTCGCCGCCCTGCTCCAGGTCCTGTCGGCCGGCGGGAGCCCGCTCGGCGTGCTCGCCGGCGGTGTCTTCGCGTATCTGCTCGTCCACCCCCTCGTCGTACTGGCCGTCGAGGGGGCGCGCAGCGCAGTGGGGGCCGGCTGCCACGACCTGTGCGCGGTGGCCTTCGGGCTGACGGCGCTGCCGCTGGTCGCACTGCTGGTGCGAGCAGTCCCCGCCGCGGCCGCCGACCCCGGCGAATTCCTCGCCTCCCCCGTGGTGGACGCCGTGGGCGGGACCGCGGCGACCATCGTCATCGCGACCGCCGTCTCGGTGCCCGTCGGGCTGGCCTGCGCCGTGTGGTCCTCCGAGTACGCGAGCCGCCGCAGCGCCCGCATCGCCTCGTCCCTGGCGGACGCCGCGGTCTCGGTCCCCTCCCTCGTCGCGGGCCTGCTCGTCCTCATGCTGTTCATCCTGGTGGCCGGCCCGGCCCGCGCCCCCGGGCGCGCGGGAGCCGTGATCGCACTGTGCGCCCTGATGATCCCGTACATCATGCGCGGCGCCACCGGCATGCTCGGCCTCGTGCCCACCGCCCTGCGCGAGCAGGGGCTGGCGCTCGGCGCTCAGAAGCGGTCGGTCATCCTGCGCGTGGTGCTGCCGGCCGCCTCGGCCGGCCTGGTCTCGTCGGCCGTCCTGGCCGTCTCCCGGGCGATCGGCGCCGCCTCGCTCATGCTCGTCGTGGCCGGCCCGGCCGAACGCCCCGCCCTGAACAGCCTGCCGGTCTGGATCACCGGCCGGTTCACGGCCGGCAGTGCGTCCGGTCGGTGGGCGGGCGCACTGTGGCTGGTCGCCATCGTCGTCGTGCTGGACCTGGTCGCCCGGGCCGTCCCGGCGCGCCTCGGCCCGAAGGACGGCACGTGAGGAGCCCCGATGGCCCGACGCATTGAACTGAGGCATCTGAGCGTCCGCTACGGCGATCTCCTGGCAGTGCAGGACGTGAGCATGACGATCGAGCCGCGCTCGGTGACGGCCCTCATCGGCCCGTCCGGCTGCGGCAAGTCGACGATGCTGCGCGCCATGAACCGCATGCTCGAGCTCATCCCGAGCGCCCGCGTCCAGGGGCGCGTGCTCCTGGACGGCACGAACGTCTACGGCCGCGCGGTCGACCCGGTGCGGGTGCGCCGCAGCATCGGCATGGTCTACCAGCAGCCGAATCCCTTCCCCACCATGTCGATCCGCGACAACGTACTGGCCGGCGTCCGCCTGTCCGATCGCCGCATCGGGCGGGACCGGGCCGACGCCCTCGTCGAGTCGAGCCTGCGCAGCACGAACCTGTGGGAGGAGGTCAGCCGGCGGCTGGGCGAGCCGGCGACCGGCCTGTCGGGCGGCCAGCAGCGCCGCCTGTGCATCGCCCGGGCGATCGCCGTCGAGCCCGAGGTGCTGCTGCTGGACGAGCCCTGCTCGGCGCTCGACCCCATCTCGACGGCGACCATCGAGGGGCTCATCGGGCGTCTGCGCGAGGACCGCACGGTGGTCATCGTCACCCACAACATGCAGCAGGCGGCCAGGGTCAGCGAGCGCACGGCGTTCTTCAGCACCGACGGTCCCGGCACGCCCGGCCGCCTGGTGGAGTACGACGACACCGCGACGGTCTTCTCGAACCCCCGCCACCAGCAGACCGAGGACTACATCACCGGCCGCCTGGGCTGAGCGGTCCGGCCCCGGACCGGCCAGCCCTCCATCCGCCAGGCCGCGTCCCAGAACATCCACTCGTAGCGGCTGGCCTGCTCGTAGGCCGCGAGCATGCGCTCGCGCAGCGGCCCGCCGCCTGCCGCAGCCTCGCGGTCGACGATGGCGCGCACCCTCAGGGTCTGCTCGGCGAAAGCGGGATCGGCGTAGGCGCCGATCCAGTCGCCGTAGGGGTGGGCGGACGGGTCACCGGCCACGGCCAGCAGCGAGGCGCCCACGTCCTGGTAGATCCAGAAGCACGGCAGTACCGCGGCGGCGAGGACCCCGTACTCGCCGAACCGCCGGGCCAGCAGGAAGGACGTGTAGGCCGCACAACTGGGCGAGGCGGCGGCGCCGGCCGCAAGGTCGACGTGCTGGGCGTGCAGGGACCGCTCCACGACGATGGCGTCCCGGGCGCGCTCCGCCCAGAAGACGAGCTCGTCGGGGTCGGTCGCCAGGGCGGCGGCCCCGGCCAGCACGCGGGCGTACTGGCCCAGGTAGAGCGCGTCCTGGCCCAGGTAGTAGCCGAAGCGCTCCCCCGTCAGGGAGCCGTCGGCCAGGGCCCTGATGAAGGGCAGCTCGTCGATCGCGGCCCTGATCGGCGCGGTGCGCTCCCATGCCCGTTCCGTGAACGTCATCAGGGCGTCTCCTTCGGCCACAGCGCGTGGAAGTGGTGGACGGGGCCGTGGCCGTGGCCGACCCCCAGCTCGTCGGCGGCGGCGATGGCGCCCGTCACGTAGTCCTTCGCCTGCTTCGCGGCCTCCGCCCAGCCGTCCCGGCGGGGCCGCAGCGCGGCGATGGCCGACGACAGGGTGCAGCCGGTGCCGTGCGTGTTCACCGTGGGGACGCGGCGCCCGTCCAGCAGCACCGGGCCGTTCTCGTCGACGTAGACGTCGGTGGCCCCCTCGTCCAGGTGCCCGCCCTTGACGAGCGCCCGCCGCACCCCGATGCCGCGCAGGGCGCAGGCCTGCTCGACGAGCCCGTCCACGTCGGTGGCCGGCGCCCGGTCGAGCAGGACGGCGGTCTCGGGCAGGTTCGGTGTGATGAGATCGGCGACGGCGCACAGCCGGCGCACCTGCTCGACCGCGTCCGCATCGAGCAGGGCGTCGCCGCTGGTGGCGACCATGACCGGGTCGAGGACGGTGTTCGCCAGCCGGGGCAGGTAGTCGCCGACGGCCCGGGCCAGCTCGGCGGTGGCGAGCATGCCGATCTTGGTGGCGTCCGGCACGACGTCGGCCAGGAGCACGTCGAGCTGGGCGCGCACGAAGTCGACGGGGACGGCGTGCACGCCGGCGACGCCCCGGGTGGACTGGGCGGTCAGCGCCGTGATGACGGCCATGCCGTAGGCGCCGTTGGCGCTGAAGGACTTCAGATCGGCCTGGATGCCGGCCCCGCCGCTGGGATCGGACCCGGCGATGGACAGCGCGGTGACGGTCATCGCAGGCCCTCCCGCCACGCGGCGAGCAGCTCGGCGGCGGCGGCCCGCGGATCGGGCGCGCAGCAGATGGCCGAGACGACGGCCCCGCCGGCCAGGCCGGCCGAGGCGAGCGGTGCCATGTCGACGGTCTTGACCCCGCCGATGGCCACGGCGGGCAGTTCGACCAGGGCGGCGACACGGGCGACCTCGGCGACGCCGACGCCGTCGGGGATGTCGGTCTTCGTGGCGGTGGTGTGCACCGGCCCGATGCCGAGATGATCGCAGGCGCCGCCCACGGCGGCCGCCCTGACCTCGTCGGCGGTGCGGGCTGACAGGCCGAGGAAGGCGTCCCCGCCGATCAGCTCGCGCACGACGCCCACCGGCAGATCGGACTGGCCGACGTGGACGCCGGCCACGGCCGCGCCATCGGCCCGGGCCGCCAGGAAGACGTCGACGCGGTCGTTGACGATGACGGGCACGAGCCCGCCGACGGCCTCGCAGACCTCGAGCACCTGCCTCAGGAAGGGGCCGCCGTCGGCGCCCTTGGCGCGCAGCTGCACGCAGGTGGCGCCGCCGTCGACGGCCGCGACGACCGTCTCGAGGACGCTGCGGCCGGCCGAGGCGCACTGGGCTTCGTCGGTGACCAGGTACAGGCTCAGATCGGGTGCCGGCCTCATGACAGCGCGATCCGGTCGAGATCGGCGCCGCTCAGGCCGTGGAGGGCATCGAGGAAGGCCGGCTGGAAGGAGCCCGGGCCCGAGGAGTTCTCCGCGGCGATCTCGGCCGCCGCCGAGTAGACGGCGTGACAGGCCACGACCGAGTCGAAGGCGTCGACCCCGGCGGCGCGCCCGGCCGCGAGGAAGGCGGCGATGACGGCGCCGAGGGCGCAGCCGCCGCCGGTGACGAGGGTGAGCATGGCCGAGCCGCCGCCGACGCGCGCGACGCGATCGGCCGAGACGATGGCGTCGGTGGGCCCGGAGACGGCCACGACGGAGCCGAAGCGCTCGGCGATCGAGCGGGCGGCGCCGAGCGCGGACTCGACCTCGTCGGAGCTCTCGACTCCCCGTCCCCCGGGGCCGAGGCCGGCCAGGGCGATGATCTCGGAGGCATTGCCCCGCACGGCCGTCGGCCGTCTCTTGACGAGCTGGTGGGCCAGTGCGGTGCGCTGTATGAGCCGGCCGATCGCCACCGGGTCGAGGACCCACGGGGTGCCGGCCCGGCCGGCGGCCACGGCGGCGTCCATGGAGGCGCCGCGCTGCTCGGGACCGGGGGTGCCGACGTTGATGAGCTGCCCGTCGGCCGCGGCGGCGAACGGTCCGGCCTCGCCGATGATGTCGACCATGGCCGGCGCCGCGCCGAGGGCGAGCAGGACGTTGGCGGTGAAATTGGTGACCACCGAGTTGGTGATGCACCCGACCAGGGGCGCCGCGGCCCTCACCTGGTCGAGTACGGTGCGTGCGGTCGCGTGAGACATGCGACATCCCTTCGTCAGTGCTAACTGGACAGGTTCAGCGGGTGTGATCTCAGCCTTCTGGGCACCCCGTGCCACGCCGAACGTTACCAGCCGGCGCCGATCCCGGGGTCGGGCACCGCCCCGGCGGGCGCCGCTCCCGCGAACACCGCCCCGCCATCCGGCGGCCTCCCGGACCGCTCCGTCTGCGCGCACCGCAGCATCGGCCGGCACCGCGGCGCGTCCGCAGGCCCGGTGCCCGCACGCGAGGGGCCGTGGCGGCGGAGCATCAGCTGCAGCTGATGACGCCCGCCCGCTGCTTCAGGGAGAGCACGCGCGAGGCCTTGTCGGTGATCCGGGCGGCGAACTCCCGGTCGGACTGGGCCGCCGTGATCGTGTTCTGCACCATCGAGTTGACGGTGGACGGGTCGACGTCGAGCGCCAGGTCCCCGCCGGCCCGCAGGAAGAGCGTGCCGCGTTCGGCGGCCGGGTAGTCCTCGAGCGCGACTGCGGAGCCGAGATCGTCGGAGACGACGACACCGCCGTAGCCGATCCTGTTGCGCAGCAGATCGGTGATGATCGTGGAGGAGAACACCGCCGGGCCGCCGGGATCGATCTGCTGGTAGATGGCCGAGCCGATCATCACCGAGTCGGTGCTGCCCGACAGGTCGGCGAAGACCCTGACCGCGTCGCTGTCGGCGGTGGTGGTGCTGTCGGTCGCCGCGGCGTAGTCGGTATTGGCCGTCACAGCGCCCAGGCCCGGGAAGTGCTTGATGCTGGTGAGCACGTCCGAGTCGTGCATGCCCGCGATTGCGGCGCCCGCATCGGCGGTGACATCGGCGGCCGTCTGGCCGTAGCCGCGGCCGAGCTGGCCGATCGGCTGGTTCGCCGAGGCCATGTCGGCGGTGACGACATCCGCGACGGGCGCCAGGTTGTAGTCGACGCCGGCCCGGTCGAGCTCGCCGGCCCAGCCGGCCCAGTCGCTGCGGATCCGGTCGGCGGACTGACCGGCCTGCTCGGCCGCCGACGGGATCCGGGTGAAGCCGCTGCCGTTCAGGCGCGTCACCTCGCCGCCCTCCTGGTCGACCGAGATGAGGACGTCCGGGTCCTGTGCGCGCAGGGCGCCGGTCAGGGCGGCGGCGGCGTTCATCGAACCGGGGTCGGTCATGAGGATGACCGAGCCGACCATCTGCTGGCCGAGCTCGTTGGCGGCGGCGCTGGGGGCGGCCTGCGTGATGGCGCCCATGTAGAGCGTCTGCACCTGGGCGGACAGGCTCATCGAGGAGGCCTTGGCCGAGCACGCCGCGTCGGGCGAGGCGGTGCTGGACGCACTGGCCGGTGTCCGCGTGCTGGGCCCGGCGACGCTCGTCGCGCCGGTCGGGGACGGCTCGCCGCTGCCCGAGCCCCAGGGCCCCATCGAGCAGCCCGCGACGGTCATGACCAGCAGGGCCGCGCCGACCAGGCCGGTCGCGCCGCGCC
>NZ_CAUTOU010000093.1:0-6203 GCF_963539965.1 uncultured Propionibacterium sp. | reverse complement strand
GCGGGGTGTCCGGGCTCTGCGGCGGGTGCCGCACCGTCGGCGGGCGCCTCGCCGGGGCCGGTGACGCGCACGTGGGCGGGCATCGGCGGGACGCGCCACAGCCGGTCGCGCACCCAGTCGACGGGCCTGCCCTCGATGATGGCGGTGGTCACGGCCGCCACATCGCCGCTGAAGGCCCAGCCGAGCCGGTCCAGGGCGGGCAGGCCCAGCGAGTCGGTGGCGGTGGAGACGACGGCGGTGGCGCCGAGCCCCTCGGCGATGCGGCGGGCGAGCTCGTTGGCCCCGCCCACGTGGCCGCCGACCAGCGGGATCGCGAAGCGGCCGGCCTCGTCGACCACGACGACGCCCGGATCGGTCTTCTTGTCGGCGAGCAGCGGCGCGATCATCCGGGCCGTGGCCCCCAGGGCGACGTGGGAGACGATCAGGTCGCACTCGGCCCAGGCCGCGGCCAGTCCGGCCGCCATCCCGCCGGCGTAGCGCTTGGACGCGACGGACAGGGTCTCGTCGATGCGGTCGGCGTTCGCGCGGGCGCGGCCGGTCGTGTAGACGTGGCCGATGATCGGCTCGGCGTCGGAGCCGTCCGGGCGCACCCTGCAGCCTGGGCGGGCCCCGTCGTCGGCGGGCGTCTCGGCGTCGCCGGCGATCTCGGGGGTCGCGCCGAGCACGGCCGCCTCGTCGGGGCGGTGGTCGAGCACGAGCACGACGTGCAGGCCGGGCACGTCGTCGGCGCCCAGCCCGAGGGCCTGCTCCTCGGTGCAGACGTCGACCCGCTGGTCGGGCTCGCCCATGCGGGCGGCGACGACGTAGGTCTTGCCCGAGCCCCTCAGGGCCTCGGCGAGCTCGCGGACGCCGCGCCCGGGGGCCGTCAGGACGGCGACCTTCGGGTGGTTGCGGGCCACGCGCACGGCCGCCTCGATGCCGCGCGAGTGGGCGCTGACGATCTGGGCGTCGTCCCACGGCACGGCGACGGCGGCGAAGGCCGCCTGGACGCTGGTCACCGCGGGGACGACCTCGACGGCCAGGCCGGCCTGGCGCAGGCGCCGCGCGATGCCGAAGAACAGCGGGTCGCCCGAGGCGACGACGACGACGCTGGCGTCGTCGGGCAGGGCCTTGATGCGCTCGACGGCCGGGGCGATGAGGCCGAGCACCTGGCGCCTGGGCTCGGGCACCGACAGGGCGTCGAGGTGGCGGCGCCCGCCGACCACGAGATCGGCGGCGGCCGCGTCCGCGCGCAGCTGCTCGCTGATCCCGCCGAGGTGTCCGTGGACGCGGATCATGCGTTCTCCTCCGGGACGGTGCCGGCGCGGCCGGCCGCATCGGTGTCCTCGCCCAGGGCGCGGGCGCCGCGCTCGCGCAGCTCCTGCCGGGCCCGGGCGTCGGCGTCGCGGTACTCGTGGTGGAAGCCGGGATGGTACAGGTGGCTGCGGCCGGCTATGGGCCCCTCGGCCAGGGCCGGGCCGACGAGCACGACCGTGTGCTTCCACAGCCGGTGGGCCCTCATCGTCTCGGACAGGCGGGCCAGGTCGCAGCGGAACATCATCTCCTGCGGCCAGGTGACGCAGTAGCCGATGATGCAGGGGGTCCCGGGCGCGTAGCCGCCCTCGAGCAGGGCCTCCTGCAGGGCGCGGTGGCGGGCCGCCGACAGGTAGACGGCCATGGTGGCCCCGTGCGCGGCGAACGAGGCGATGGTCTCGCCGTCCGGCATCGGCGTGCGGCCGCCCTCCAGGCGGGTGACGATCAGGGACTGGCTGACCTCGGGCACGGTGACCTCGGCGTCCAGGCGGGCGGCGGCGGCGCTGAACGCCGAGATGCCGGGCACGGTCTCGACGTCGATGCCGATCCGGCGGCACAGGTCGCGCTGCTCGGCGGTGGCGCCGTAGATCGCCGGATCGCCGGTGTGCACGCGGGCCACGAGCAGGTCCTCGTCGCGGGCGCGGGTGTACAGCGGGACGAGGGCCTCCAGCGGGATCGACGCGGAGTCGATGAGCTCGGCGCCCGGCCTGTGGCCGGCGACCACGTCGGGGTGGACGAGGCTGGAGGCCCAGACGATGATGTCGGCGTCGGCGATGATGCGGGCGCCGCGCACGCTCACCAGGTCGGGGGCGCCCGGCCCGGCCCCGATGAAGGCGACCAGGCCGCGGGAGCCGCCACGGGCCGGGGCCGGCAGGGGCGGCGGGTCGATCAGCGAGTGGTCCATCGCATCGACGTCGGGCTCCGGGCCGATGGGGGCCGCGGGCCCGGGGCGCCCGCTCATATGCGGCCTCCCGTGATGGTGCGCTCGGGCGTGGTCAGGACGGCCGAGAAGTAGGGGCGCTCCTCGTCGGGGCCGACCTCGTCGAGGCCGGCGAGCTGCTGGTCGGGGAGCGAGACGTCGGTGCCGATGACGGCCCGGCGGCCGCGGGCGCGCAGCGCCTCGAGCACCTCGGGGAGCTTGCGGCCGCCCTTGTAGACGGCGACCGAGTCGACGGCGTCGAGCACCTGCCCGAGCCTGTCGGGCCCGACGGTGGCCGGCACGAGGGCGAGGATCTCGCGGCCCTCCGCGAGCGGGGTGGTGCTGGCGGCCGCCAGGGCCTGCATGGCGGTGATGCCGGGCACGAGCTCGTAGGCGACGTCCGGCAGGCGCTCGGCGACGGTGGCGCGCAGATAGCTGAAGGTGGAGAAGACGGCCGGGTCGCCGACGGTGGCGAAGGCGACGGTACGGCCTCCCGACTCGAAGGCCTCGACCGCGGCGTCGGCGCTGGCCCGCCAGCTCTCGGCGCGCCTGGCCCCCACGCCGCGGCGCTGGGCCATCGAGAAGGGGACGCGCCTGATCCGGGCGGTGCAGTCGGGGACGACCTGGGCGATGATCCGCTCGGCGCGGCCGGGGCCCCCGACGGAGGCCTCGGTGAACGGGACGAGGACGACGTCGGCGGCCCGGAGCACCCGCACCGCCTTGAGCGTGACCAGCTCGGGATCGCCGGGGCCCACCCCCACCCCGATGAATCGCCGTCCGGCGCCGGTCCGTCCGCCGTCGGGGCGCGCGCGGTTCTCGCTCACATGGCCTCCTCAGGTGCCTCGCCCAATGGTTCCTGCCGGCAGCATGCGAGTATCTGGCTCACCGGCCCGCCGGGCCGGATCACAGTGGCGGGACCGCTCCGGACTGCCAGCCGGGCTGGGCACCGGGATTCCTCGTCAATGCTGCAGTGCTCAGTCTGTCACACGAGAGGGGCCCCGCCTAAGTCCCCCACCGCGCGGGCCCACCCCGGGCCGTGCCCGTCCTCGTCGGACTCGGGCACGGCGAACGCCAGGGCGAGGGGCTCGGCGCGGCGCAGCGCCGGATCGTCCGCCCTCAGGGAACGGACCGGCCCGATGGGCCCGCCGCGCCGCTCGAAGCGCACCGTGACCACGCCGTGGCCGGCCCCCCACACCCAGCCGCGGCCCCACTGCTCGTGCTCGACGTCCATGCCGGGCAGGTAGCCGGCGTCGGCGCGGCGCACGGTGACGGGCGGGGCGGACTCGTCGTACTGCACCAGGGTGCCCGTGGCCGGCTCGCCGTCGTCCACCTCGAAGAGCTCCTCCTGGGCGGCCTGGGTGAAGTTCGAGACGCCCACGCCGACGAGCCGCACCCCGGCCCGCGGGTCGACGGCCCCGGCCAGGCCCTGGGCGACGGCGGCGATGCGCTCGGGATGGTCCGTGGCGCCCAGCAGGGTGCGCGAGCGGCTGACCGTGCTGAAGTCGGCCATGCGGGCCTTGAAGGTGACGGTGCGGGCGAACAGGCCCGCCCTGTTGAGCCTGGCGGCGACCAGCCGGGCGTCCTTGGCGATGATCTCGGCGATGGCGCCCTCCCCGGTGATGTCCTCCTCGAAGGTGTCCTCGACCGAGATCGACTTGGCCTCGCCGCGCGGGAGCACGGGGCGCTCGTCCTGGGCGAAGGCGATGCCGTGCACGTACTCGCCCACGGCCCGGCCGAGTTCGCGGACGAGCTCGTGCGGGCTGGCCTCGCGCAACTCGGTGACCGTGCGGATGCCCAGGCGATTGAGCTTCTCAGTGGTGGCCGGGCCGATGCCGGGGATGGCCCGAACGCTCATCGGAGCGATGAAGTCGAGCTCCCGGCCGGGCGCGATGATGCGGGCGCCGTCGGGCTTGGCGGCCTGGGAGGCGAGTTTGGCGATGAACTTGCTCGAGCCGACGCCGACCGAGGCGTGCAGGCCCTCGGTGCGCACGGCGATCCCGCGGCGCAGGTCGTCGACCAGCCCGGCGAGCGCGGGCGGTGAGACGTCCCGCCCGCCCGCGGCCAGGTCGACGAAGGCCTCGTCGATGCTGACGGGCTCGACGAGCGGGCTGAGCTCGCCGAGCAGGGCCATGACGATGCGGCTCGACTCGCGGTAGGCGGCGAAGCGGGTGGCCAGGTAGGCGGCGTGCGGGGCCAGGTGCCGGGCCTGGCCGGTGCCCATGGCCGAGTGGACGCCCAGTGCGCGGGCCTCGTAGCTGGCCGTCGCGACGACGCCGCGCCCGCCCACTCCCCCGACGATGACCGGTTTGCCGACCAGCGAGGGCTTGTCGCGCTGCTCGACCGATGCGAAGAAGGCGTCGAGGTCGAGGTGCAGCACGGAGGCCGACGAGCGCACGGTCAGCCCCCTTCGCCGACCGGCCCGCCGGAAGCGGCGGGGGCCGGGGCCCCGGCGCACCCGGCGGTGGGGATCCGGCGGGGGGCGCCGACGCGCTCGTAGCGGACGAAGTCGAACAGCTCGCCGCCGACGCGCTCGACCTCGCGCCAGGTGGCGGCGTCGATCTCCGGGAAGGTGACCGGGCCGGCGGCGTCCGCGTGCACGCGGGTGATGTCGAGTTCGCCGACCCAGTCCATGGCGGCGCGGTAGACCTGGCCGCCGCCGCAGACGAAGACCCTGTCGCGGTCGAGCCCGGCGGCGACGCGCAGGGCCTCGGCCAGGCTCGGCACGGCGATGCCGCGCGAGCCGCGGGGCGGATCGGGCGGGAAGCGCACCGAGGCCGGGTCGCGGCTGATGACGACGCTGGTGCGCCCGCCGAGCAGGCCCATGATGCGGTGCGTGACGTGGCCGAGGATCATCGGATGGCCCATCGTGACCGCCCTGAAGCGCCTCAGGTCCTCGCGGAACCCGAAGGGCTGGCAGGCGCCGTCGCCGATCACGCCGTTGGCCGCGACCGCCGCGATGGCGATGACCCTCGGGCCGGTGGGCCGGCCGCCGGCCGCTGCGCCGCTCACACCGCCACCGGGGCCCTGATCGCCGGGTGCGGGTCGTAGCCGGACAGCTCGATGTCGCCCAGCTCGAACTCGTCGATGCCCCTCACCGCGGGATTGAGCTCGAGCGTCGGCAGCGGGCGCGGCTCGCGCGACAGCTGCTCGCGCACCTGGTCGAAGTGGTTGTGGTAGATGTGCGCGTCGCCCAGGGTGTGGACGAAGTCGCCGACGCCCAGCCCGCAGACCTGCGCCACCATGTGGGTGAGCAGGGCGTAGGAGGCGATGTTGAAGGGCACGCCCAGGAACAGGTCGGCCGAGCGCTGGTAGAGGCCGCAGCTCAGGGCGCCGGGGGCGCCGCCGTGCCCGGGGGACACGTAGAACTGGAAGAGCACGTGGCACGGCGGCAGGGCCATGTCTTCCGCCTCGGCGACGTTCCAGGACGAGACGACCAGGCGGCGCGAGTACGGGTCGTCCCGGATCCGGTCGATCACCTGCGCGAGCTGGTCGATGGTGCCGCCGTCGTAGTCGGGCCAGCTGCGCCACTGGTGACCGTAGATGGGCCCCAGGTCGCCGTTCTCGTCGGCCCACTCGTCCCAGATGTGGACGTTGTTCCCGTGCAGCCAGGCGATGTTGGTGTCGCCGCGCAGGAACCACAGCAGCTCGCCGAAGACGCCGCGCGCGTAGACCCTCTTGGTGGTGACCAGCGGGAAGCCGTCGGCGAGGCGGAAGCGCATCTGGTGGCCGAAGACGCTGCGCGTGCCGGTGCCGGTGCGGTCGGGCCGGTCGACGCCCTCGTTCATCACGCGGTCGAGCAGGTCGAGGTACTGCTGCACGGCGCCTCCTCCGTCTCGTGTTCGTCCCGTGCGGTCGCCCCGCACGCCGCCGGCCCCTGCCCGGGCGGGCCGCGCCGGGCCCGGCGGCCCGTGAACAAGGCTATGCGCCGCCACCGACAGGCGCGCTCGACCGCGGCCCGGGCTCAGGGCTCCAGCGGGGTCACGCCGCTGGC
>NZ_CAUTOU010000092.1:0-6258 GCF_963539965.1 uncultured Propionibacterium sp. | reverse complement strand
TCCGGTCCCTGGCGGCCCAGCCGCCCGCCCTGCGCGGGCGCATCGTCCGGGCGTGGCTGGGAGGGGCCGGCGTCGCCGAGCCGAGCGCCGCCCACACGGGGGCGGTACTCGCCCTCGTCGAGGACTGGCACGGTCAGAAGGGCGTCGACCTGCCCGGTGGCGTGCGGGTCGTCCGCGCCGGCGGGGTGCTGGGCCTCCGTTGAGCGCCCGGGCCGGAACGGGGGCGATCGCCGGCTCGTCCGGCCCGCGCCGGATGCGCCGTGCACTAACCTTGGCGACGTGGACGCAGCCGACATCAGCGCAGACCTGGAGCACGTGCTCTACACCGCCGATCAGATCGGTGCCCGGGTCGGGGAGCTGGCAGCCCAGATCGACGCGGACTACAGGGGCAGACGGCCCCTGCTGGTGGGCGTCCTCAACGGAGCGATGATCATCATGTCCGATCTGTGCCGCGCCATGCACGGCCATGTCGAGGTCGACTGGATGGCCGTCAGCTCCTACGGCTCGGGCACCCGCAGCTCCGGCGTGGTGCGTATCCTCAAGGACCTCACCACCGACATAGCCGGGCGCGACGTGCTGGTCGTCGAGGACATCATCGACACCGGCCTGACGCTCAGCTACCTCGTGCACAATCTCGCCACCCGCGGAGCGGCCAGTATCGAGGTGGCCACCATGTTCCGCAAGCCCGAGGCCATCGGCGCGCCGGTCCGGGTCGGCTACGTCGGCTTCGACCTGCCCGACGAGTTCGTCGTGGGTTACGGCCTCGACTACGACGGCCGCTACCGCAACCTGCGCGACGTCGCCACGCTCGCGCCCCACGTCTACCGATGATGTCCGGGCTCCAGGGCCATGCCGCCGTCCCCCCGCAGCCGGGCGATCCGGTGGGCGAGAACCCGCCCGGCGGGATCGACAACACGCCATACCTCGGACCGGGCGTCCGGCCCGCCCCCGGATTCGACGGGGCCCGCATCGAGGCCGCCGTCCGCGAACTGCTCATCGGCATGGGCGAGGATCCCGACCGCGACGGCCTGCGCGAGACCCCGGCGCGCGTCGCCCGCGCCTGCGCGGAGATCTTCAACGGCCTCGGGCGGAACCCCGAGGACGTGCTGGCCCGCACCTTCGACCTCAGTCACGAGGAGATGATCCTCGTACGCGACATCGAGGTCTACAGCACCTGCGAGCACCATCTGATGCCCTTCCACGGCGTCGCCCACGTCTGCTACATCCCGCCGAGGGACGGCCGCGTCACCGGCCTGTCGAAGATCGCCCGGCTGGTCGAGCTCTACGCCCACCGCCCCCAGGTGCAGGAGCGTCTGACCGGCCAGGTCGCCGACGCCCTCATGAACTGCCTGCACGCCCGCGGTGCGCTCGTCGTCATCGACTGCGAGCACCTGTGCATGACGATGCGCGGCGTGCGCAAGCCGGGCGCCCGCACCCTCACCTCGGCCGTGCGCGGCCGGCTGCGCGACCCGGCCACGCGCGCCGAGGCCATGAGCCTCATCAGTTCCTGAGGCCCACCCGCCCCCGCCCGCCTCAGGGCGCCACCCGGCGGGGACCCGGAGCCCCGTCCCGTCCCCGGCCGTGCGCGGCCGGATCCGGCTCCGGCGCGCCGGGCCCGGGGACGCCTCGCCGGGGCCTCTACACTTCGCCCATGAGCCATACCATGGTGATGGGCGTCATCAACGTCACCCCTGATTCGTTCAGCGACGGAGGACGGTGGTTGGACACGTCCGCCGCCGTCGCCCATGGACTCGAACTGATAACCCAGGGCGCCGAGGTCCTCGACGTCGGCGGCGAGTCCACGCGCCCGGGCGCCGAACGGGTCAGCGAGGACGAGGAGCTGGCGCGCGTCCTGCCGGTGATCGAGGGGCTCCGCGTCCCGGCGGCGGCGACCGGCGTCGGGCTGAGCGTCGACACGATGCGGGCGGCGGTGGCCCGGGCCGCCGCGCACGCCGGCGCGACGATCATCAACGACGTCTCGGGCGGCCTGGCCGACAAGAGGATGCTCGGGACCGTCGCCGGTCTGGGCGTGGACTACGTCTGCCAGCACTGGCGGGGCTTCGGCCGGGAGATGGCTGCGGCCGCCGAGTACGACGACGTCGTGGCCGAGGTGCGCGACGAGCTCGGGGCCCGTTGCCGGGCCGCCGTGGACGCCGGCATCGCGCCCGAGCGCGTCATCGCCGACCCGGGCCTCGGTTTCGCCAAGACGGCCGAGCACAACTGGCAGATCCTCGCCCACCTCGAGGCATTCACCCGACTGGGCCATCGGGTCCTCATCGGCGCCAGCCGCAAGCGCTTCCTGGGCAGCCTGCTCAAGGGCCGCCCGGTCGTCGAACGGGACGCCGCGACCGCGGCCGTCTCGGCCTGGTGCTGCGCGCACGGGATATGGGCGGTGCGCACCCACGAGGTGTGCTCGCAGGTGGATGCGATCGCCGTCACCGAGCATCTTCGCTCGATGACGTGACCCGATGGGCGGGTTTTCGCGTGCGGGTCCTGATATTGACCGGGTTCGGGCGGGAGACCCGGGCGCGCCCGGCCGGTCGGAACGGCACGAATGCGCCGGGATGGTAACAATGATTCGCGGATAATGGGGCCGACCGGCCGCCGTCGGGAGGGAGCGGATGCTCGAGGAAACGAATCCGGGCCGGGCCCGGATCAGGCTGAGCGGGTTGCGCGTCATGGCCCGCCACGGCGCGCTGCCCGACGAGTACGACAACGAGCAGCCCTTCGTCATCGATGCGGAGCTGATCGTCGACGAACCGGCGGCCGACGATATCTCCCGGACCGTCGACTATGCCGAGGTCGCCCGGGTCGTGGTTCGGACGATCGGCGGCGAGCACGCCGATCTCATCGAGACCCTCGCCGCCCGCATCGCCGATGCGTGCCTGGGACTTCCTGGAATTCGGGCCCTGGAGATATGCGTTCACAAGCCCCAGGCGCCTGTCGGGCTTCCTTTCCGGGACGTCTCCGCGACCGTTGTCAGGCGCGCGGGGGACGACGGGGGGCGGGCATGAGCGGAGCCGGGAACGGCGCCTCCGGGGGCGCCGCACGGCGTGCGGTACTCAGCCTGGGCTCCAACATGGGGGATCGGCTCGGCCGGTTGGGGGCCGGGGTCCGTGAGCTCGCCCGTGTTCCCGGGATCGGGCACGTGCGGGTCTCGTCCGTGTACCGCACCAGGCCGGTGGGCGATGCCGACCAGGACGATTTCCTCAACATCATCGTCACCGCGGACTCCCTGCTGGATCCTCTCGCCCTGCTCGGGCGCGCCAATGCCATTGAGGACGCCCAGGGCCGCCGGCGGGACCCGGACAGGCCGCACGGCCCCCGCACCCTCGACATCGATCTCGTCGTGGTCGGCGAATGCACCAGTGGCACGCGGCGCCTGCGATTGCCGCATCCGCGTGCGCATGAACGCGCATTCGTTCTCGTCCCGTGGGCCGAACTGGAACCCGATGCGGAGCTTCCCCAGGGGCGAATTGTCGATCTGCTGAGCGGTCTGGATGCGTCCGGCGTGGTGCTCACCGATCTGCAGGTGAAGCGGGGCGAAAGCGGACCGCGCCCCCGGGCGGCCGGGAGCGATCACCCCATGGCTCCCTGATGCCGCAAAAGGACCTGAGGCTGTGAGATTCGATGGATTTCACTTTTCTTGCCGGATCTTTTGTCTCCGGTGCATTCTATTGGTTATATTGTCTGCGTCCGGATGAGGCCAGCCGGCATCGCATCCGTCGCGGTGCCGCCGAAAGAGGAGGAATAATGGCGCGTAAGGTCCAAGTGATCCTTACTGATGACGTCGATGGCAGTGAGGCCAGCGAGACCGTGAATTTCGGTCTTGACGGCGTCACCTACGAAATCGATCTGTCCGACGAGAACGCCGGCAGGCTGCGCGATCAGCTCGCCCACTGGGTCGGCAATGCCCGCCGCGTGGGCGGCCGTCGCAGCACCGGCCGTCGCAACAGCGGCAGCGGCGGCACGAGCGATGCCGCCAAGATCCGCGAGTGGGCGCAGGCCAACGGCCATCAGGTGCCTCCGCGCGGCCGTATCCCCAATGAGGTCCGCCAGGCCTACGAGGCCGCGAAGCGCTGAGTTCTCCGCGCATTCCGGCGGTGACGCCGGAGGACGGTCGTGGTGAAGGGGCGGGGAGACCGGTCTCCCCGCCCCTTCACCGTGCGCACCGGGCCCGGGCGACCGGCCCCGCGGCCTCCTGCCGGCCCGGGCCGGGCGGGTGGTCCGCACTGCCCACGGGGCCGGGGCCCGGCGTCGCGGGGACCCCTTGCGCCCGGGGCGAACAGCAGGAACATTGGGCGTTGGACCCGGGTTTGTAGGATGAGACTTGAGCGCACCGGACTCAGGCCACCCAGGTCTGGGGGAGCCGGCGCTCTTGGAGGACCCCGTTCGGAGTCTGCTGAAGGAGACCAATGTTTGAGCGCTTTACCGACCGGGCACGTCGCGTCATCGTGCTGGCCCAAGACGAAGCGAAGATGCTGAACCACAACTACATCGGCACCGAGCACATCCTCCTGGGCCTGATCCACGAGGGCGAGGGCGTCGCCGCGAAGGCACTGGAGCAGATGGGCATCTCGCTCGAGGCCGTGCGGGAGCAGGTCGAGGAGATCATCGGTCACGGCCAGAACCCGCCCACCGGCCACATCCCGTTCACCCCGCGCGCCAAGAAGGTCCTCGAGCTCTCGTTGCGCGAGGCGCTGCAGATGAACCACTCGTACATCGGCACTGAGCACATCCTTCTGGGCCTGATCCGCGAGGGCGAGGGCGTCGCCGCCCAGGTGCTGATCAAGCTCGGCGCCGACCTCAACCGCGTCCGCACCACCGTGCTGGCCCTGCTGAGCGGCTACCAGGAGGAGAGCGGCGCCCAGCCGGCCACTGCCGGCGCCCCCGAGGCCCCGAGCTCCAACTCGTCCAGCAGCACGCTCGACCAGTTCGGCCGCAACCTGACCCAGGCGGCCCGCGAGGCCAAGCTCGACCCCGTCATCGGCCGCCAGAAGGAGATCGAGCGCGTGATGACGGTGCTGAGCCGGCGCACCAAGAACAACCCGGTGCTGATCGGCGAGCCCGGTGTCGGCAAGACCGCCGTCGTCGAGGGCCTGGCCCAGGCGATCGTCCGCGGCGACGTGCCCGAGACCCTGCGCAACCACCTGATCTACTCGCTCGACCTCGGCGCGCTGGTGGCCGGCTCGCGCTACCGCGGCGACTTCGAGGAGCGCCTGAAGAAGGTGCTCAAGGAGATCAGGACCCGCGGCGACATCGTCCTGTTCATCGACGAGATCCACACCCTCGTCGGGGCTGGCGCGGCCGAGGGGGCGATCGATGCGGCCTCGATCCTCAAGCCCATGCTGGCCCGGGGCGAGTTGCAGACCATCGGCGCCACCACGCTCGACGAGTACCGCAAGCACATCGAGAAGGATGCGGCCCTCGAGCGCCGTTTCCAGCCCATCCAGGTGGACGAGCCCTCGATCCAGCTGACCATCGAGATCCTCAAGGGCCTGCGCGACCGCTACGAGGAGCACCACAAGGTGACCGTCACCGACGAGGCGCTCACCGCCGCGGCCACCCTGGCCGACCGCTACGTGCAGGACCGCTTCCTGCCCGACAAGGCGATCGATCTGATCGACGAGGCCGGCGCCCGCATGCGTATCGCGCGCATGACCGCCCCGCCGGATCTGCGCGAGTTCGACGAGAGGCTGGCCGGCGTGCGCGCCGAGAAGGAATCGGCCATCGACCACCAGGACTTCGAGGCCGCCGCGAAGCTGCGCGACGACGAGCGCAAGATCCTGGCCGCCCGCGCCGAGAAGGAGGCCTCCTGGAAGGAGGGCGCCTCGGACGTGCCCGCCATCATCGGCGAGGAGCAGATCGCCGAGGTCCTCTCCAGCTCCACCGGCGTGCCCGTCTCGCGCCTGACCGAGGCCGAGTCGCAGCGCCTGCTCCACATGGAGGACGAGCTGCACAAGCGCTACATCGGCCAGGACGAGGCCGTCAAGGCCATCTCGCGTTCGATCCGCCGTACGCGCGCCGGCCTGAAGGACCCCAGCCGCCCGTCCGGCTCGTTCATCTTCGCCGGCCCCTCCGGTGTCGGCAAGACCGAGCTGACCAAGGCGCTCACCGAGTTCCTGTTCGGCGACGAGGACGCCCTCATCACCCTCGACATGTCCGAGTACTCCGAGAAGCACACGGCCAGCCGCATGTTCGGCTCCCCGCCCGGCTACGTCGGCTACGAGGAGGGCGGCCAGCTCACCGAGAAGGTGC
>NZ_CAUTOU010000091.1:0-6287 GCF_963539965.1 uncultured Propionibacterium sp. | reverse complement strand
GGGGGCCCGCGACGAGCTGGCCGAGGTCTGGGACGCCGAGCGCAGTCTGCTCACCGCCACCGTCCGCTCCGACCCGGACCGCCTGCGCGTGCTGCTGCATCCCGACTTCGTCGAGCACGACGCCGGCGGGCGCATCTGGACGCGCAGCCGCATGCTCGCCCGGATCGCCCCGCTCGGACACGAGACCCGTCTGGAGCAGCTGGGGGCGGCCCGCCTGGGCGCCGACTCGGTGTTGCTGCGCTGGCGGGCCGTCACCAGGACGGCCTCGAGCCTGCGCAGCTCGGTGTGGGTGCGCGACGAGGCGCTCGGGAGCCCCCGCTGGCGCCTGCTCTTCGCACAGGGGACCGCCGTGAGGTCCTGAGCCCGGCGCCCGCCGGGGATCAGCCGACGATCGCCCGCACTCGGGAGGGGTCCACGTCCTCGATGCGCGCGATCGCGAAGCGCGGTGCGCGGTCCTTGTCGACGAGCCGGGCGCGCACCCCTTCGACGAAGTCGCAGTCGGGCAGCAGGCCGCGGGCGATCCGGAGATCCTGGTCGAGCGCCTCGGCGGGGTCGGCCAGCCCGGCGGCGCGGCGCACCGCGGCCAGCGCCACGCACACCGACAGCGGCGACTTGGCGCGGACCTCGCGGCCGGCGGCCCGGGCGCGCTCGTCATCGCTGGCCTCGAGCCTCGCGATGATGGCGGCCGGGTCATCGCCCGCGAAGCACTCGTCCACCCAGTCCAGGTCGGGCATGCCGGGCTCGTTCATGCCCTCGACCTCGTCCACCAGGCCCAGCCCGTAGGCCGTGGCCGCGTCGATCGTCCTGCCGGTCATGGCCAGCCAGGCGCCGGCCTGGCCGGGCAGGCGCGAGAACTCCCAGGTCATGCCGACGTCGGGCCACAGGCCGATCTGGACCTCGGGCATCGCCATGGCCAGGTCGGCGGCCGCGACGCGGCGGGTGCCGTGCATCGACAGGCCCAGGCCGCCGCCCATCGAGATGCCGTGCAGATGCGCGGTGACGGGCTTGCCGAAGCCGGCGACGAGCCTGTCGGTGTCGTACTCGAGCGCCAGGAAGCCCAGCGCGGACTCGACGCCGCCGTCGATCATCATCTGGCGCATGGCGCGCACGTCGGCGCCGGCGCAGAAGCCGCGGCCCGCGCCGTACAGGTGCAGGGAGGCGATCGAGGGGTCCTCGCGCCAAGCGGCCAGGCGCGAGGCGATCGCCTGGAGCATCTGCGTGGACAGGGCGTTGATCGCCCTCGGCCGGTTCAGACGCAGAACCGCTGCGTCCGCGTCGACCTCGAACACCACGTCGTTCGTGCGACCTCCTGGGTCCTCCATGCGACCTCCTGGCCGGGACTCGGCAGAGCGCAGCGGCTGCGGGCCGCGCGCCGGGACAGTCCCGAGACTACCGGTCCCGGCCCGCTGGCGGCGATGTCCCGCCCCGGGGAGGCCGGGAGGCGGAGGGGGCCCGCGCCTATTATTGTTGGGCGCATGTGCGCCCATATCCTCGCGACTGCTGCCTGGCCCTACGCCAACGGACCCCGCCACATCGGTCACGTGTCCGGTTTCGGCGTTCCCTCCGACGTCTTCGCGCGATACATGCGCATGGCGGGCCACCGGGTGCTGCTCGTGTCCGGTTCGGACGAGCACGGCACCGCGATCCAGGTGAAGGCCGAGGCCGAGGGCATGGCACCCCAGCAGACCGCCGACAAGTACCACGGCGTCATCGTCGAGGACCTGGCCGGCCTGGGGCTGAGCTACGACCTGTACACCCGCACCACGACGCTCAACCACCAGGAGGTCGTGCAGGAGATCTTCCGCACCCTCCACGGGAACGGCTACATCATCGAACGGACCCAGCTCGGCGCCATCTCGCCGAGCACCGGCCGCACCCTGGCCGACCGCTACGTCGAGGGCACCTGCCCGATCTGCGGCTTCGCCGGGGCCCGGGGCGACCAGTGCGACAACTGCGGCAACCAGCTCGACCCCACCGACCTCATCGAACCGCACAGCCGCATCAACGGCGAAACGCCCAGATTCGTCGAGACCACGCACTTCTTCCTCGACCTGCCGGCACTCGCCGATGCCCTCATGGCCTGGCTCGACTCGCGCACCGACTGGCGCCCGAACGTGCTGAACTTCAGCTACAACTTCGCCAGGGAGCTCAAGCCCCGCGCCATCACCCGTGACCTCGACTGGGGCGTCCCGGTGCCCGTCGAGGGCTGGCAGGACGAGGACATGAAGCGCATCTACGTCTGGTTCGACGCCGTGATCGGCTATCTGTCCGCCTCCATCGAATGGGCCAGGCGCAGCGGCGACCCAGACGCCTGGAAGGCCTGGTGGCAGGACCCGAACGCCCGCTCCTACTACTTCATGGGCAAGGACAACATCGTCTTCCACTCGGTCATCTGGCCCTCGATGCTGCTCGGCCTGAACGGCGAGGGGGCTCGCGACGGGCGGCAGAGCCCGGTGCTCGGCAGACTCGACCTGCCCACCGAGGTCGTCTCCAGCGAGTTCCTCACCATGAAGGGCTCCAAGGTCGACACCAGTGCCGGTGTGGTCATCTACGTCGGCGACTTCATCCGCGAGTTCGGCCCCGACACGCTGCGCTACTACATCGCCGTGGCCGGCCCCGAGAACAAGGACACGGACTTCACCTGGGACGAGTTCGTCCGCCGCAACAACAACGAGCTGGCGAACGAGTGGGGCAATCTCGTCAACCGCTCGATCTCGATGGCCTTCAAGGACAACGGAGCCATCCCCGAGGCCCATGAGCGCACCCGGGCCGACCTGGAACTGCTCGACGCCGCCGAGGACGCCTTCGGCGTCGTCGGCGGCCTCATCGAGCAGTGCAGGTTCAAGGCCGCCATCACCGAGGCCATGCGCGTCGTCTCACTGGCCAACCAGTACATCTCCCAGCAGGAGCCCTGGAAGCTCAAGGGCGACTCCGCTCGGCGCGACACCGTCCTCAACACCGCCCTGCAGGTGGTCTCGGACGCCAACACGCTCCTCACACCGTTCCTGCCGCATGCCGCTCAGAAGGTCTTCGAGATGCTCGGCGGGCAGGGGGTCTGGGCGGCGCAGCCCCGGATCACGCAGGTCACCGAGGGCGAGGGCGAGACCGCGCACAGCTACCCGGTGCTCATGGGCGACTACGCCAGCCAGCAGGCCGTCTGGGCCTCCCGCCCGGTCCGGGCCGGCACGGTGCTGAGCAGGCCGAGCCCGCTGTTCCGCAAGCTCGACGAGGAGCTGGGGCTGACCGGCCCGGCGTGGGCCCGCGCCTGATCGGGGCCGTTCGTTCGCCCTGCGCGCGCCCTGTGCCCGCCGCCCGCCCGCGAACACCGCGTCCTCGTCCCGGCGTTGCGCGGGAAACCGCGGTGTGCTCGCGGGGAGGCGCGGCGCCCGCGGAAGGGGCGGGGCCTGCTCCGGGAGGCCTACCTGGGGACGTGACCGATGCACCGACGGGTGATGCGCTGGTGACCGCCGGCGCGCCGGCCCCCGGGGTCCGTCTCCGGGCGCGGCGGGCGACGAGCCTCTGGCAGCCCTCCACGAATGTGCACGGCAGCCTCGCCCGGGCCCGCCGGCTGCTGGCCGGGCGGTTGACCGTCGTGCTGACCGGCGCGGGCATGAGCACCGCCTCGGGCGTGCCCGACTACCGGGGCCCCGATTCGATCCGCGCCATCCCGATCCCGTACCACGAGTTCGTCTCCGATCCGCTCACCCGCCGGCGGTACTGGGCGCGCAACTACCAGGGCTGGGCCAGGCTCGACCGCGCCGTGCCGAACGAGGCCCACCACGCGCTGACGCGCTGGGAGCACCAGGACACCATCGGCCCGATGCTCGGCGTCATCAGCCAGAACGTCGACGGCCTGCACGAGGCCTCCGGCAGCCGCCGGCTCATCGCCCTGCACGGACGCAGCGCCGACGTGCTGTGCCTGGGCTGCGGCCGCATCATCGCCCGCCGGGCCCTGCAGGTGCGGATGGCCGAGCTCAATCCGGCCGTGCGGATGAACGCGGATCTCGGTCCGGCCGAGCTGCGTCCGGACGCCGACGCCGAGGTCGAGGACTGGCGGGGGTTCACCGTGCCGGACTGCCCCTGGTGCGGCGGCCTGCTCAAGCCCGATGTCGTCTTCTTCGGCGAGCCCGTGCCCAAGGCCCGCGTGGCCTCGGCCTTCGCCTGGTGCGACGCCGCCGAGGCGATGCTCGTGGCCGGTTCGAGCCTGACCGTCATGTCGGGCCTGCGCTTCGTGCGCGCCATGGCCCGGGCCGGCAAGCCGGTCGTCATCATCAATCACGGCGCGACGAGGGCCGACGAGCTGGCGGCCGTGCGCTTGGACGAGTCCCTGGTGCAGGCGCTGCCGCGGCTGCTCGCCCGGCCCGCCTGAGCGCCGGCCGGTCACCAGGCGGTGTCCTCGGGGGCATGCGTCGAGGCGTAGCGCGCGGCCAGTGCCAGCGCGTACGCGAAGTCGTCCACCAGGTGGTTGAGCGCCTCGAGCTCGCCCTGGCCGCGCCGGGGGGAGTCCGACAGGCCCTCGTACCAGACGAACTTCGGGCGGTAGCGGCCCTGGTCGGTGAGCTCCTGGAAGCGGTCGATCCAGGCCTTCGAGACGCCGAGTGTGACCGCCCAGGGAAGGTAGCGGCCGAAGATGTTGCCGGACTCGGCCCAGTCGACGCTCTCCGGGTCGAGATCGACCAGGAACCGGCGGAAGCCCTGCGCCTGCTCGCGCACCGCGCTGCCGACCGGCGTGCGCGAGGGCATGAACGGGATGACGGCCAGGATGAGCAGGCCGATCGAGGTGATCGCCACCGACCACAGGCCCAGGCCGAGCGGGCCGGCGAAGGGGACGACCGAGAGCAGGCCGCTCAGGCCGACGACGGTGCCGACCGCGCGGCAGCGGGCGCGCGCCTTGTTGGGGACCACGCGGAACCAGCCGAGCTCGGCCATGCGCCGCTCGATGCCCTCCAGGGTGGTGAGGAAGCCGCCCTTGGCGCGGGAGATCTGCTGGGTGCTGGTGACGGTGACGATACGGCCCCTCACCTTCGGGAACATCTTCTTCAGCACCATGCGCTCGTACAGCTCCAGCGAGCCGGCCTCCTTGCCGGTGCGCCGGAAGGTCCAGGCGTGGTCCTCCTCGCGGTGGATCGTCAGGAGGCCGCGCACGGCGAGGTCGAGCATCGTCGCCGTGACGTGGGCGAACTCCGCACGTGCATCGATGAGCATGCCCACCTCGGCCGGACGGGTGCCCTCGGGCGGGCGGGAGCGCTGCGGCACGTGATGGGCCACGCCGCGTACGATCCGCGTGCCCGGCGGCGGGGGGATGCTGCCCGGGACCGGACTGGCCCAGCGGTGGTCGCGGCTGACCAGGACGACGTGGCCGAGGGTGGCGCCGACCCCGGCGGCCAGGATCACCAGGGCGCCGATGACGTCCGGGCCGTTCGGCGGGAAGCGGTCGGCCAGTGTCTTGACGACCGTGTACGACTCCTCGACGTCCCGGAAGGAGCCCTGCGAGTAGAACGCCCGGATGCCCAGCCCCTCGCCGGTCGCGACGTCCTGCGCGGAGAAGCGCGCGACGGCTCCCGAGCTGAAGACCTGGCACGGCGCATGGGACGCGGACGGGCAGTCGCCGCCGCGCACCGTACCGCCGGGGGCCACGACGACGGCGGTCAACCGGTCCAGTGCCGGCCCGCCGGGCAGGACGATCGGCCAGGCGAACTCGTCCGGCCCGCCGCTCGGTCCGCTCGGTGTGACGAGTCCCGAGACCGTCATCGTGATCGTGTAGCGCTGGATGCCGGTGACCGGGGCGCTGCGGCTGCCGATGCTGTAGATGCGCTCGTCCAGGGTGCCGCCCGAGCGGACCTCGGTGCTGGCGCCGGTCCGGCTGGTGACGCTCACGCCGGTTGTGCGCACCTTGCGGTAGCGCCGGTGCCCGTCGGCCTCGTCGGCCTCGACGCGGCGCGGCACCTGGATGACCGGGCCGTCGACGGGCGTCGTCCCGGCGTCGAAGACGAGCTCGGCACGCACCCGGGCGACCCCCCGCTCGTCCAGCTCGATGCGCTCGTCCACGCTCACGAAGCGCCCGGTGGCCGTGTTCGGCTCGGCCGCAGCGCGCGCGGGCGACCCGAGGAGCACCGATGCGCTCGTGAGAAGCGCCGTCCCCAGGGCGCAGAGCAGCCGCGCCCGGCGGCTGCGGGGTGTGTTCGTACGCGGATGCGAGGCGGCCACGTGGGCAGGTTAGTCGACGCGGGCGCGCGCGAGAAGACGCGGGGCCGGGCGCACCCGCCGGGCCGATCGGCCCGGCGCCG
>NZ_CAUTOU010000090.1:0-6292 GCF_963539965.1 uncultured Propionibacterium sp. | reverse complement strand
AAACTGTCGGACGTGGCCAGGCCCGCCCAGACGAGTTCCCACAGGGCGTCCTGCGCGGCCGCGGCGCTGGTGCCCTCGTCGGCGAAGTCGACGCCGCGCCAGGCCCCGCCCGCCTCGAGGCGGGCGAGCACGCGTTCGGCCAGGTCGCTCAGCCGGGTGCGGTCGCCGGACTCGGTGGGGGCCAGGTCGGCGGGCCACAGGCGAACCCAGCCGTCGTTGGCGCCGATGGGGCCCGCGCCGCTCCAGACCGCCTGGCCGGAGCCCAGCAGCTGATCGAGCAGAGCCGGACGATAACCGGGCACGCGGGCGGGCAGGACGGCGGTTTCGAGCATCGAGGCCGGGATGCGGTAGCCGGCCAGGGCGTCGACCGCGGTGAGCAGCCGCTGGGCGGCCTCGGCGTCATCCCCGGCCGGCTCGCCGGGGGTCGGGAGCTGCTGCCAGGCGTCGAGGAATCGGGCGAACTGGCGCTGCTCGACGGGCTCGACCCGGGCGCGGAGTCCGGCCAGGGTACGGCGCTTGAGCACCGTCAGGACGTTGTGATGGATGTACTGCGGGCCGTCGCCGGTCAGCGCGCTCAGGGCGTCCCCGCTCTCCGGGGCGGCGGGGAAGAAATTCCCGGCCACCAGCGTGCCGTCGCCGGTCAGGCGTGCCATCGTCTGGACGGCGGCCGCCACGGCGAGCCCGTAGCGCCGGGCGAACGAGTCCGCCGTCACGACGGCATGGCGCCGCGACCAGCGTACGGCCAGATCGGCCAGCGCCCGGGCCTCCTCGCGCACCTCGCCCGCGCCGATACCGGTGGGGACCGGGACGCCCAGTCCGTCGCGCAGCAGGCCCGCATCGGTGTCGACGCAGTACATGGGCGTGCCGCAGATCCGCACCCGCGCCAGCCGGTACGCGCCGACCAGCTCGTCGATCCACGGCCCCGGGTCGGACCGGCTGCGCGCCGCGCACTCGGCGCCGGTGAACGGCCCGGCCATGCGGATCTGCTCCCACAGCTGCTCTGCGCTCCCGGCCCTGAGGTCGTCGGTCAGATATTGCAGTTGGGCCTCGTAGGCCGTCGCGACCTCGTGGTCGATGAGCTCGCCGGCGCCGTCGCGCCCGAGGAGCTCGGCGAGTACGCCGGAGTCGAGGCTGAGGGCGGCGAGACGGCGCTCGACCAGCGGCTGGTCGGTGTCGTAGACGAACTCGCCGACGTATCCGAAGAGCATGTGACGCGCGAAGGGCGAGGCCTGGGCCGTCTCGACGTCGACCAGGCGCACCCGGCGCGCCGCGATGTCGCCCATCAGCCGTACCAGCGCGGGCAGATCGAAGACGTCCTGCAGGCACTCGCGCATCGCCTCGACGACGATCGGGAACTCGCGGTAGCCGGCGGCGACGGCCAGCAGTTGGGCGGCCTTGTGGCGCTGCTGCCACAGGGGCGAACGCCGGCCGGGGCCGCGGCGGGGCAGCAGCAGGGCGCGGGCCGCGCACTCGCGGAACCGGGCCGCGAACAGGGCCGAGCCGAAGACCTGCTCGGTGACGACGGACTCGACGTCCTCGGCGGGGACCACCAGCAGGGACGAGTCGGGCGCCGCCGTGTCGGCGTCGGGCAGCTGGACGATGATGCCGTCGTTGGTGGCGTTCACATGGGCCTCGACGCCGTAGCGGTCGGCGAGCCCCGCCTGGATCGCCAGCGCCCATGGGGACAGGACGCTCATGCCCAGCGCGCTGTGCACGCAGATGCGCCAGTCGCCGATCTCGTCCCGGAAGCGCTCGACGACGATCGTGCGGTCGTCAGGCACGGCGCCGGTGGCCTCGCGCTGCTCGTCCAGGTAGGCCATGAGGTTGGTGCGGGCGTTCGGTCCGAGCCCGGAGGCCTCCAGGGCCCCGAGGGCGTCGGCGCGCTCCGCGGCGCAGAGCTCGCGGACGCGCGCCCCGATCGCCCTGCCCAGCTCGGCGGGGCGCCCCTGCGAGTCACCGCGCCAGAAGGGGAGCCTGCCGGGCTGACCGGGGGCGGGCGTGACGATGACCTGCGCCGACGTGATCTCCTCGATGCGCCAGCTGGTCGTGCCGAGCGTGAAGACGTCGCCCACGCGGGACTCGTAGACCATCTCCTCGTCGAGCTCGCCGACCCGGCGGCCCGGCTCGTGCCTGCCCGAGGCGTTCTCGGTGCCGACCAGGAAGACGCCGAACAGGCCGCGGTCGGGGATCGTGCCCCCGCTCGTGGCGACCAGGCGCCCGGCGCCGGCTCGTGCCTCGAGCGAACCGTTCACCCGGTCCCAGTGGAGGCGGGGGCGCAGCTCGGAGAAGTCCTCGCTCGGATACCGGCCCGAGAGCATGTCGAGGACCGACTCGAAGGCCGAACGGGGCAGGTCGGCGTACGGCTGGGCCCTGCGCACCAAGGCGTAGAGCTCATCGACCGCCGCCGCCTTCGGCAGGCAGGCCGAGACGATCTGCTGGGCGAGCACGTCGAGCGGATTGCGCAGGAAGGGGGTCTCCTCGAGCAGTCCGGAGCCCATCCGCTCGGCGATGACGGTGCAGTGCAGCACGTCGCCGCGCGAGGTGGGGAACACCACGCCCTGCGAGACCGCCCCGACCCGGTGGCCCGCCCGGCCGACGCGCTGCAGCCCGCTCGAGACCGACGGGGGAGCCTGCACCTGGATGACGAGGTCGACCGCGCCCATGTCGATGCCCAGCTCCAGCGAGCCGGTGGCCACGACGCAGGCCAAGCGCCCGGCCTTGAGATCGTCCTCGATCTGGGCGCGGCGCGACTTGCTGACCGAGCCGTGGTGCGCGCAGGCGATGATCGGCGCATCGGTGCCGTCCATGCCCTTGGACGCGGCCGAGGCGATCATCACCTGGGCGGGGGGCTCGACCGGTTCGTCGGGCACGCCCAGGTCGGCTGCGTGCAGTTCGTTGAGGTGGGCCGTGAGGCGCTCGGCGCTCTGGCGCGAGTTGACGAAGCAGATGGTGGAGCGGTGCGCGCGCACCAGGTCGAGGACCCGCCGCTCTATCGGGGGCCACATCGACCGGCGCACCGCACCGGCGGTCTGTTCGCCGGCGGGCTTCTCGACGCGCAACTGGGTCATGTCCTCGACCGGCACCTGGACGCGCAGGTCCCAGGTCTTCGTCGCCGGCGGGTTGATGATCCGCACCGGGCGGTCGCCGCCCAGGAACCGCGCGACCCGCTCGGCGGGCCGGACGGTGGCCGACAGGCCGATGCGCTGGAAGTCACCGCTGCGCTGCATCGCCGACAGGCGCTCCAGGCTCAGTGCCAGATGGGCACCGCGCTTGGTGCCGGCCAGCGAGTGGACCTCGTCGACGATCACCGTGTCGAGATCGCGCAGGGTACCCGCCACCCTGCTCGACAGCATGAGGAAGAGCGATTCGGGCGTGGTGATGAGGATCTGCGGGGGGTGGACGGCCAGAGCCCTGCGTTCTCCCGCGGGCGTGTCCCCCGATCGGACCGCGACCGAGACCTCGGGGGCGGGAAGGCCGAGCCGCTCGGCCGTGGTCGCGATGCCGCGCAGGGGGGCGGCGAGATTGCGCTCGACGTCGACGGCGAGGGCCTTCAACGGGGAGACGTACAGCACCCGCACGCCCCTGCGGTGGGCGGAGGGCCCGCGCGGTGCGCCGGCCGGCGTGCCCCCGGCGGGGGGAGCGACGAGCTCCTGCTGGGCCGAGGCCTCGCGCGACAGGCGGTCGAGACCGTGCAGGAAGGCGGCGAGCGTCTTGCCGGAACCGGTGGGCGCGATGACGAGCGCGTGCGCGCCCGAACCGATGGCGGCCCATGCGGCGGTCTGGGCCGGCGTGGGGGAGTCGAAGACGTCGCCGAACCAGGTGCGCGTGGCGGGCCCGAAGGCCTCCAGCGGCTCACCCGGCGTGCGCTCCGGTGCTGTCATGCGCACAAGTCTTGCGTCCGGCACCGACAAATCCTCCCGAGGCCCGCCGGGGGCTATCTCTGGTTGTCGGGCAGTTCGAGGAAGGCCCACACCGCGCGCCAGACCGTCTTGAAGGGGACGCCGGCCGCCAGGGCCTCACTGGTGGTGCGGTTGTCGAGATCGGCGAGCACGGTCTGGTCGGCCCATACGCGGGCGTAGTCGGGCCCCAGATGCCTCACCATCCGGCGCCAGAACTCGGTTTCACGCACCCGGCCAGCCTAGCGCCGGACCGAACGGGCCCGGGGGGCCGGGCCGTTCGCGACACGCGAGGCCGAACGCTGGAGTTCGAACGGGTGTTCGCATAAAGTGACTGCGGGCGATCTGGTTGTCCACGGGTCCGGGTCCGGTGAAAAATTGTCGGACCCAGTTCCTACAGTCAAGGCGTCGAGAGAGAACCCGTCGGCGCACCCCGACGCGAGGAGAGGAAACAGACATGGCCGTTGCAGATCGGCAGAAGGCGCTCGAGGCCGCACTCGCGCAGATCGAGAAGGCCCACGGCAAGGGCTCAGTCATGCGCCTGGGCGACCAGACCTTCGGGCAGATGGAGTCGATCCCCACCGGGTCGGTGGCGCTCGACATCGCGCTGGGCATCGGCGGACTTCCCCGTGGCCGAATCATCGAGATCTACGGCCCCGAGTCCAGCGGCAAGACCACGGTCGCTCTGCACGCGATCGCCAGTGCCCAGGCGGAGGGCGGCATCTGCGCGTTCATCGACGCCGAGCACGCCCTCGATCCCACCTACGCCCGCGCCCTGGGCGTCGACACCGACGCGCTGCTCGTCAGTCAGCCCGACAACGGCGAGCAGGCTCTGGAGATCGCGGACACCCTGGTCCGCTCGGGCGCACTCGAACTCATCGTCATCGACTCCGTTGCGGCCCTGACGCCGCGCGCCGAGATCGAGGGCGAGATGGGCGACAACCACGTCGGCCTGCAGGCCCGGCTCATGAGTCAGGCCCTCCGCAAGATGACCGGGGCCCTCAAGAACGCCAATACGACGGCGATCTTCATCAACCAGTTGCGCGAGAAGATAGGCGTCATGTTCGGCAACCCCGAGACCACCACCGGCGGCCGCGCGCTGAAGTTCTACTCCTCGGTCCGCCTCGACGTGCGCCGCATCGAGTCCCTCAAGGACGGCGGCGAGGTCGTCGGCAACCGCACCCGCGTCAAGATCGTCAAGAACAAGGTCGCCCCGCCGTTCAAGCGCGCCGAATTCGACATCCTCTACGGCAGGGGCATCAGCCGCGAGGGCAGCCTGCTCGACATGGGGGTGGACGCCGGCATCATCCGCAAGGCGGGTGCCTGGTTCACCTACGGCGACGACCAGCTCGGCCAGGGCAAGGAGAACGCCCGCGCCTTCCTGGTCTCCCACCCCGAGGTCGCCGGCGAGATCGACACCAAGATCCGCGTCGGGCTGGGACTCATCCCCGACCCGGACGTTCCCGAGGGTGTGGATCCGGCCACGGGCGAGGTGCGTGAGCCGGTCGAGGCCCGGGCCCAGTGAGTGACGCGCCCCTCCGGCGCCGGGGCGGCCGTCGCCGGAAGACCCCGGGGAACGCTTCCGGTGCGGGCGGGAGCGCCGGAGGCGCCCAGGGGGCCTCGGCCTGGGGGCCCGAGGGCGGCGTGGAGGAGGGCGGCGGCCCCGACGCCGACCCGATCGGGGTCGTCCGCGAGATCGCTCTTCGCCGCATGGAGCAGCGCGAGTGCTCGCGCGGCGAGCTCATCGACTACTTGGTGAGACGCCGGGGCTGCGAGCAGAGAGCCGCCGACGAGGTGCTCGACCGACTGGAGGCCGTCGGTCTGGTCGACGACGAGCGCTTCGCTGCCATGTGGGCCGAGTCCCGCCGGCGTTCCCGCGGGCTCTCCGCCAGCGCCATCGCGCAGGAGCTGCGCGCCAGGCGCGTCAACGACGCGATCATCGCCGACACGCTCGCCGCTTTCGATCAGGCCGGCGAATCGGCCGCCGCACTGGAGCTTGCGCGGTCCAAGGCGCGCACCATGAGGGGCCTGGACCGCCGCGTCGCGTACCGGCGCCTGGCCGGCGTCCTGACCCGCAGGGGCTATGGCCCCTCGGTGTCCGTCGACGCCGTCAACCGGGCGCTCGACGAGCTGACCGGGGGCTGATGCTCCACCCCGGCATGCGCCGCGCGGGCGCGGGGCCCTATTCTTCCGGGATGAGCGGGCGCTGCGCCCGCGCAGCGATACCCGCAGTGAGGCGAAGATGACGTCAGTGATTCTCATCGTGCTCATCCTGCTCGCAGCCGTTGTCGCCGTGCTGGGGGTCATCCTCGTACGGATGCTGAGCAGCACCGGTCCGGCCCGTACCGCGGATCGGCCGTCCGCCGGCGGCGAGCCGGCGGCGCGGGACGGCGGCC
>NZ_CAUTOU010000089.1:0-7035 GCF_963539965.1 uncultured Propionibacterium sp. | reverse complement strand
CCAGCCGTGAGGCCTGCCCGACCCGCAACCATGCGGCCCGGGACCGTGACAGCCCGGATCGAGTCACGATACGATCACGAACGACACCCGCTCGGCCATCGATCACCGGACCCCCGACCGAGTCGACACCGAACCCGGACAACACCACAAGACAGCAGCCCGAAACCAACCACCGACCACCGCCCGAAAAACCCATACCACTCCACCTCCTGTGTTCAGGAGGTGTGCTTTCCATCACCAGACTCGTCGCACGACAGGGACTGTCTTCAGGCGGACTGCCCCTCATCGCCTGTTGCCTGACCGGGCTGACCACATGCCTCAGTGATCGCGCGGATGATGCCACGGTGTGGTGCTGGCGGGCTCGAGCCCTGGTCAGCCCCCACGGCGCCGATTATGCCTGGACGCTCATCGTCCATTCCCTCATCGCTTTCCACCGGCAGGACACGGCGCTGGCCAGTGAGTTGCTGTCACGCGCCGCCGAAGCGACCGCGGCCCTGCACGCCTCAGCCGTCACGCAGTTCTGCGGGCTCGCGATTCAGTACCTCGAGAAGGACTCCGCCGGCGCGGACCGGCACCCCGCGCCGAACGACGGGATCCATGTCATTCTCCACGTGTTCGCCACCTACTGCGCCGCGAACCTCGACCAATGGGGGAGCAGCGTCCAATCAGCCATCGACAAGTATTTCGCCGTCGGCCGGGCTCTTGCATCGGCCGAACTCACGAATCCGTTGCTCCTGAACTGGAGACAGCGGCTCCGAGTCATATTCGTCGCCTGTCATGAGGATGCGATGGCCAAGTGCCTGCAGAACGACATCCATACCGCGCTGGAATCGTGGCGCACCGTGAACTCGTCCTCGGAGGCCATCCCCCACGAGGACGACGGCACCGGCACGAATGACGGCGACGGATCGTTGGCGCTCAGCACCAGTGAGTGGCGGGTCGTCGAGCGCGTCATCGCGGGATGCACCAATGCGCAGGCCGCCGAAGCGCTGTATCTGAGCAAGCGCACGGTGGACACTCACCTGCGAAACATCTATCGCCGTCTCGGGATCTCCAGTCGAACCGAGCTGATCAAGATCGTCGGGACGAACCGCCAGGAGCCTGAGCCCGCTCGACGACCGGATCAGGCCAGCGGCGGGTCCGAGGAGGAGCGGAGCCGGAGGCGCTGACCGGCGGCCGGGGAACCCGGTCGCTCCCAGCACGCAGGCCCGGTGGAGCGAGAATGCTCCCCCCATCGGGCCCGTTCGAGTGGCTCCGTGAGAACGGCCTCCACGAGGCCTCACTTCACACGCTGGCCCCGCCACCGGAAGGTGAGAACAACGAGGATGACACCGCCCACGGTCCATACCGCCAAGGCTCCGCACACCGAGCCCAGATTCCAGTTCCCGCCCGGTTCAGCCGACGCCAGTGAGTCGGGCAGGAACACGAAGCGCAAGCCCTTGGCCATCCACAGCAGGGGGAAGGCACCGGCTGTGTATCGCAGGACGGTCGGGATCATCATGAGAGGGAAGAACACCCCGGAGATGAACTGGAGGATCATGAACGGGGGCGTGGCGATGGCCGCTGCGGACCTGGCGTTGGGAATCAGCGCCGTGTACGCGATACCCGCCAAGGAGCAGGAGGTGACCCCGAGCAGAACCACCCATGCAAAGGTCAACCAGCGTCCGGCATCGGATGGCATCGGCAACCCGTAGAGCACCACGCCCAGCACCACGAGGACGGCCGTCTCGATCAAGGTGGTGACGATCGTCTTCACCGTGATTCCGATGAAATACGCGGCTTTCGGCATCGGCGAGGCGGCCAGTCTTCGGATGAGGCCATTCTCACGATCGAGACTGACGCTGATCGCCAAGGACTGGAAGCTGGTGCTCATCACGCCAGCTGCGATGATCCCTGACACGAACAGCAGTCGGTAGTCGGTGTCGGTGCCCGGCAGCTTGCCGGTGAACACCGCCCCGAACACGAGCAGCATCAGCACGGGGAGAGCCATGGTGAACACCAGGGACTGCCAGTTCCGGAAGAATGACCGCAGCTCGACCCTGGAGCGCGCCAAGGCACCCGGCAATGTTCCAGGAAGCCCCGCCCGTGCGGCAGTGTCCTCATGGACCGTCACGATCTGCATCGCCTCGCTCATCGGTGATCCTTCGTCTGCTCAACCATGTTCAGGTAGATCTGTTCAAGACTGGGCTGACTGACCTGCAGGCCAGGGATCTCTGCAATGCCCTGCCGCTTGGCGGCGTCCAGCAACAGCCTCAGCAATGCCGTTGGCTCATCAGTCGTGTACTCAGAACGGTGAGGCTCGGTCCCAAGTCTTTCCGCCAGGTTCGAGGGCACCTCGACGAGAGGATCAAGCGCGTAGGAGACTCGGTACCGGCGGCCGGTCATTCTCGCCAGTTCGTCCAGAGTGCCCACATGCAGCATCCTGCCGTGCACGATGATGCCCGCCCGCTGGGCCAGCTCTTGGGCCTCGTCCAAGTAATGAGTGGTGAGCACCGTCGTCACGCCCTCGTGCGTGAGCAGACGCACGAGGTCCCAGGCCTCCCTGCGGGCCTCCGGATCGAGTCCTGTGGTCGGCTCGTCAAGGAAGACGAGCCTGGGCCTGCCGACAACGCCGACAGCCACATCGAGTCGACGACGCTGCCCCCCCCCGACAGTTTGTTGGTGAGTGTCGTGGCCTTGGCGCCGAGGCCCACCATGCCGATGAGCCGCCCGGTGGGGAACGGGTCCGGGTAAAAAGCACTGAAATGATCGATGACCTCACGCACCGTGAGGTCCGCGTAACTCGCCGTCCCCTGGGGCACCACCCCGATCCGGGCCCGCCACTCGCGCTCGTCATGCTGCGGGTCCCGCCCGAGCACGCTCACTGACCCGCTGGTACGGCGTTGCGCACCCGTGAGGATGTCGATGGTCGTCGTCTTACCGGCACCATTCGGACCGAGGAAGGCGAACACCTCCCCACTCTCGATCTGCAGGTCGAGGTCGTCGACGGCGACGAAATCACCGTAGGCCTTCCGCAGCCCGCTGACGGTGACGGCACTCTGCATCACAAGCTCTCCTCTGCACCCGACCATGTGTCGATGGGCGGACGGGAAGGCGGCGACTCCCCGTCCACCCATCAGAGTATTTCAGCAGCTCGAGGCCTGGACTTCTCCAATGGTCATCATGGGGAGCTACGCACTGCGCCGGCACGGATACGCATGCCTACCGCATGCCTACGCAGCCAACCGTCCGGCGCCCTCCGGGAACCCGCTCCCGGCGGCGATTCCGAAAGTCATGCCGGATGCTGTTGTCGGGGGCCGAGGAGCCGGTGACACGGACGGGCCGGGCCCCGAGATGCCCCGAGGGCCGCCGGGGCGGGCGGAAGAACCCTTCGGGAGGATTCCGGAATCGACGGGCACGCCGGGGGATCCGCCGGTCAGGACTCCTCCGCCGCGCGGATCTCGTCCTCCCAGGCCCGGGTGGCGTCACGGACCGCCTGGTCGATGTCGACGCCGCTGGCCTGGGCCCGCTGCACGAGCCGCAGGACCCGGGCACCGGCCTCGACGGGGGTGATCGGCTCCGTGGCGAACGGCACCCCGTCCGGGCCGCCGTTGTCGAGGCGCTGGGCGGTCTTCGCGGCGCGGGCCAGCGTCGGCAGGGACCCGGCGATGCCGTCCAGGCACGAGTCGCGGTGCTTCACGGCGCGCTTGCGCAGCTCCCAGGCCGTGTCCAGGTCCTCCGGGGCGTCCTCGCCGGCGAAGACGTGCGGGTGGCGGGCGATGAGCTTGTCGGCGATCGCGGCGGCGACGTCGTCGATGGTGAACAGGCCGTCCTCCTCGGCGATCCTCGCGTGGAGGACCACCTGCATGAGGACGTCGCCGAGCTCCTCGCGCAGGTCGTCCTCCGAGCCGACCTCGATCGCGTCGACGAGCTCGGCCGACTCCTCGATGAGGTGCTTGACGAGGGTGCGGTGCGTCTGGGCGGCGTCCCACGGGCAGCCGACGCGCAGCCGGTCGACCACCCGCACGAGCCGTTCGAGCTGGGCGCCCCGCGCGCCGGCGTCGCCCCGGTCGGCCTGAGCCCCGGCGGCCATCAGCCCTCGCCGCGCTCGGACAGCGAGCCGGAGCCCTCGACGGCGAGGTCACTGGTGCTCCACTCGCCGTAACGCGGGTTGATCTCGACCTCGATGCCGGACGCCTGGGCCAGGGCGGCCTCCTTGCCCTCCATCGAGACGTAGGCGGCGAGCTTGACGATGCCCATGAAGGCGGCGCTGCAGTCGGCGGTGCTCGTGAAGAGATCGGAGTTGCGCAGGCCGGCGCGGGCCTTCTGGAGGTCGGCGTCGGAGACCGTCGCATTGGCCCGCTCGATGAGGGCGTCGGCCATCAGGCCCTGGGCGACCCAGGAGGCGACGGCCTGGCGCACCTCGCCCTCGGGGTACTGGTCGGACGTGCCGGCCTCGTCGAGGGCCGTCCGGCAGCCCGCGGCGAGGGCGTCGAGGTGGGCCTCGGTGACCTTCACGTCATCGACGACCATTGCGGTGCCGGCGCTGGGCGCGCAGCCGACGACCACGGCGAGGGCCACCGCAGCGGGCAGGCCGAGCCGGACGACGAGGGGCGGTCGGCGAGGGATCATCAGTGTCTCCTTGACGTGCTGAAGGCGTACCGGGCGTCGTGGATCGGGACGATGCCACGAGTCTAATGGGCGGCCCGCGCTCCGGCGACCGGGCGGGAGCGGGCCGCCCGGCCGGTGGGCTCCCGCGGTTCCTCCGCCCCGCGCGGCGGGTCGGGGGCGAAGATCGCCGTGACGAGACCGGCGGCCCAGGAGATGAGCTCCTCGTCATCGACCATGCGCCCGCCGATCGGCGCGGTCCTGGGCGCCGGGACGAGCAGCATGTTGGAGGCGTGCTTGACCACCGCGCCCGGGTAGAGGCGGTTCAGGCGCACCCGGCGGCTGTCGGGCAGGATGAGCTCGGTTCCGTCGGGGGCATGGCGCCCCACCAGCGGGGCGAAGCGGATCTGGTTGCCCTGGGCCATCACCTCGGTGACGCCGGCGCTGCGGCACAGCAGGCGGAGGGCGGCCACGGCGAGCAGCAGTCCGGCCTGGCGCGGCAGCGGGCCGTAGCGGTCGACGAGCTCGGCGCGCAGCTCATCGATGTCCTGCTCCGAGCGGATCTCGGCGATGCGCTTGTAGATGTCCAGCCGCAGGCGCTCCGAGTCGACGTAGTCGACGGGCAGGTGGGCGTCAACAGGCAGTTCGATGCGCATCGTCTGCTCGGCCTCGACGGGGCCTCCAGCCTTGAACTCGGCGACGGCCTCCCCCACCAGGCGCAGGTACAGGTCGAAGCCGACGTCGGCGATGTGGCCGGACTGCTCATCACCCAGCAGGTTGCCGGCCCCGCGGATCTCCAGGTCCTTCATGGCGATGGCCATGCCGGCCCCCAGGTCGGCATTGGCGGCCAGCGCGGCCAGGCGGTCGTGGGCGGTGGTGGTCAGCGGCTTCTCGGGCGGGTAGAGGAAGTAGGCGTAGCCGCGCTCGCGCCCGCGCCCGACTCGACCGCGCAGCTGATGGAGCTGCGCCAGGCCCAGGTGATCGGCGCGATCGACGATGAGGGTGTTGGCCGTGGAGACGTCCAGGCCGGCCTCGACGATCGTCGTGCACACGAGCACGTCGGCGCGGCGCTGCCAGAAGTCGACCATCACCTTCTCGAGCTGCTTCTCGTTCATCCGGCCGTGGGCGCTGGCCACGCGGGCCTCCGGGACGAGGTCGCGGAGGCGGGCGGCGACGCGATCGATGTTCTGCACCCGGTTGTGGACGAAGAAGACCTGGCCCTCGCGGGCGAGCTCGCGGCGGATGGCGGCGACCACCTGGCCCTCGTCGTAGGGGCCGACGAAGGTGAGCACCGGATGGCGCTCCTCGGGCGGGGTCGCTATGGTGCTCATCTCGCGGATGCCGGTGACGGCCATCTCGAGGGTGCGCGGGATCGGGGTGGCGCTCATCGAGAGCACGTCGACGTCCACCCGCAGCTTCTTGAGGGCCTCCTTGTGCTCGACGCCGAAGCGCTGCTCCTCGTCGATGATGACCAGGCCGAGATCCTTGAACGCGATCCGCTCGGAGAGCAGGCGGTGGGTGCCGATGACGACGTCGACGCGCCCGCTCGCCAGGCCCTCGACCGTTCTGGCGATCCGGCCGTCGGTCTGGAATCGGCTCATCTGCTCGACGACGACGGGGAACCCGGCGTAGCGGTCGACGAAGGTCTGGGCGTGCTGCTGGACGAGCAGGGTGGTGGGCACCAGGACCGCCACCTGCTTGCCGTCCTGCACGGCCTTGAAGGCGGCGCGCACGGCGATCTCGGTCTTGCCGTAGCCGACGTCCCCGCTGACCAGGCGGTCCATCGGGACGACCTGCTCCATGTCGTGCTTGACGTCGTTGATGCAGGCCAGCTGGTCGGGCGTCTCGGCGTAGACGAAGCCGTCCTCCATCTCGCGCTGCCAGGGCGTGTCCGGCCCGAAGGCGTGGCCCCGGGCGGCCTGGCGGGCCGCGTACAGCTCGATGAGGCCGGCGGCGATCCGGCGGACGGCCTTCCTGGCCCGTGACTTGCGCTGTTTCCACTCGGCCCCGCCCATCTTGTCGAGGCTGGGCGTCTCGCCGCCGGCGTAGCGGGTGACCTGGTCGAGCTGGTCCATCGGCAGGTAGAGGCGGTCGCCGGGCTGGCCGCGCCTGGACGGGGCGTACTCGATGACCATGTACTCGCGGGTGGCCCCGCCGACGGCGCGCTGGGTCATCTCGACGAAGCGTCCAACGCCGTGCTGCTCGTGCACGAGCGGATCACCGGGCTTGAGCTCCAGGGGCACCACCTGGCTGCGGCGGGCGGGCATCCTGCGCCGGGCCCGGTCGGTCTCGGACCGGTAGGAGATGTCGCCGCCGGCCACGAGCGAGAGCTCGCTGGCGGGTGCGCGGAAGCCGTGCCGCAGTCGTGGGGGGTCGCTCGGCACCACACGGCCCGCCCGGCCGCGGGGGCGCGCGGCGGGCCCGGGGGCGCCGCAGGGGTGGGGGGCG
>NZ_CAUTOU010000088.1:0-7557 GCF_963539965.1 uncultured Propionibacterium sp. | reverse complement strand
CAGCCCGAGCGCGACACCGACAAGCCGTTCCTGATGCCGGTCGAGGACGTCTTCACCATCACCGGCCGCGGCACCGTTGTCACCGGCCGCGTCGAGTCCGGCGTCATCAAGACCGGCCAGTCCGTCGAGCTCGTCGGTCTCGCCCCGACGCAGACCACCACGGTCACCGGCGTCGAGATGTTCCGCAAGATCCTCGACGAGGGCCAGGCCGGCGACAACGTCGGTCTGCTCCTGCGCGGCACCAAGAAGGAGGACGTCGAGCGCGGCATGGTCGTCACCAAGCCCGGCAGCACCACCCCCCACACCGACTTCGAGGGCAGCGTCTACGTCCTGACCAAGGACGAGGGCGGCCGCCACAAGCCGTTCTTCACCAACTACAGCCCCCAGTTCTACTTCCGCACCACGGATGTGACCGGCACCGTGACCCTTCCCGAGGGCGTCGAGATGTGCATGCCCGGTGACAACACCGACATGGTCGTGCACCTGCAGAAGCCGATCGCCATGGAGGTCGGCCTCAAGTTCGCCATCCGCGAGGGCGGTCACACCGTCGGCGCCGGCCGCGTGACCAAGATCGACAGGTGAGCCGGATCCAGCGATCCGGCCGATCGGGCCCGTTTCCTCGTCAGGGGGAGCGGGCCCTTCATCGTTCCCGGGGCACAGAGGACCGGGCGCCGCGGCCATTGCGTCGCCCCGCGGGCTGGGAGCGGGGGATGGCCGTGTGGCTACTCTTCGGAGACCATCGGCACCTGGTGGCGACATGACCGCGGACCTACGCTCACTCATGTGGCGGTGGCCCGGGCGCGTCGCCGCCTTTCCCGCACCGCCGTGACCGAGGGGACGCACCGATGAAGACAGTTGTCATCTACAAGTGGGCGCGTGATGTGCAGAACGCGTCCGTCCGAGCCGATGGAACGATCGACTGGCGCGGCGAGAAGGTGGTTCCCGGCGAGGACGACCCGGCCGCCGTCGCCGCCGCGCTGGAGCTGACCGGGCCGGACGACGAGCTCATCGGCCTGACCATTGGCGCCGGGGACGCGAGCTGGGCCCTGGCCCGGGGCGTCCCCCGGGCGGTGTCCGTCACGGATGCGCCTTTCTCCCCCGATGACGCATCGGTGACGGCCATGATCCTGGCCGCTGCCGTAGCGCACATCGGCGACGTCGACGTCGTCGTCATCGGCGATGCCACGGAGTTCCCGGGCGTCGCCCCAACCCTCGCGGGCCGCCTCGGAGCGGTGTGCCTGACTCAAGTGCTGACCGCCGGTCCCGATACCGGCGGCGGGGTGAACGTGAGCCGCCAGAACGGGGACATGATCGAGTACCTGCGTGCACCGATCCCCGTCGTCCTCGGCGTATGCGCCCTCGGCGCGGATACGAGGCGGCCGGGCATGAAGGAGCAGCTCGCCGCCCGCAAACGTCCGGTCACGAAGCTGACGCTGGCGGACCTCGACGTCACCGCCCCCAGGACCGTGACCGCGACGGGTCTGCGCCCGCCGGAGGCCACCGAGGCCCGTGTCTTCAGCGGGGACGACGCCGCCGCTGACCTGATCGCGGCCCTGCGCAGCGAAGGAGTCCTGTCGTGAGCACTGCCGTCATCGCCACATCCACCCATGGACTGAGCGGGGCCGTGGCCCTTGCGGCTGCCGCCGGGTCGGTCGCCGTATGGGCCGTCGGGGACGAGACCGTCGTCTCGGCCGCCGCCATTTCCGGGGTGGCGGAGGTCCGCTCCACGGTTGTCGACCCCGGACGTCCGGCCGAGGCCTACGCCCCCGCGCTGGCGAGCGCCCTGGCCGAATCCGGGGTCGATGTCCTCGTCGCCACCTCCGACCCCGCCGGGCGCGTCATTCTCGGCGCCGCTGCCGCCGCTCTCGACGTCCCCGTCGTCACCGGTGTTCTCGGCCTGAGCGTCGAGGCCGAAGGCCTGTCCGTCGAGCGCCGCGTCCTCGGGGGGAAGGCCCTCCAGCGCCTGGTCGCTCCTGGCCCGCTCGCCCTCGTCTTCGGCGGTGATGATGTCGCCTCGACGGCCTCGCCCGTCGAGGCGGCCCCTACCGGCGCTGTCGCATCGGACATCACCGTGACCGGTTCGACCACGAGAGGATCCACTGCGAACGCCCTCCGAGACGCTGCGGTCGTCGTCTCCTTCGGCCGCGGCGTCAGGAGCAGGGACGACATCGCCCTCGTCGAGTCCCTCGCCACCGCGCTCGGGGGAGAGATCGGTTGTTCCATGCCCATCGCCGACGACTTCGGCTGGGTGGCCAAGGACCATTACGTCGGGCGCTCGGGCCAGCACATCGCCCCGCGGCTCTACGTGGCCATCGGCATCTCCGGCGCCCCGCAGCACCTCGAGGGCATCCGCGATGCGCACGTCGTCGTCGCCATCAACTCCGATCCCGACGCGGCGATCTTCGAGCGGGCGGACTACGGCATCGCCGGGGACCTCTACGAAGTGGTCCCCGCACTCACCGCGGCGTTGCGGTGAGAGGACCCAGGGAGAGGAAGACAACGATCATGACCGAATTCGATGCCGAGTACGACGTCGTCGTCATCGGCTCCGGGGCCTCCGGGCTGTCCGCCGCGCTCCAGGCGGTGAACAACGGGCAGAGCGTCGCAGTCCTGGAGAAGGAGGCCCGCACCGGCGGCAGCTCCTCCTTCGCCGAGGGGCATGCCGCCTTCGAGTCCGACGAGCAGGAGAAACGCGGCATCCGCGTCACCAAGGAGGAGGGTTACTGGGCCTATCTGTCCTACAGCCACTGGCGCTGCGACCCAGCCCTCGTCAGCCGGTATGTCGACAACGCCGCGACGACGATCAGGAAATTGCGTACCGAATTGGGCGTCGAGTACGAGGACGTCACCATCACTGCGCCGGATCAGCCCGGTGAACTCGTTACCTGGCACCTGCCGAAAGGCGAGGTGGCCCATGTCATCGAGCTCATGGAGGCCCGGTGCGCTGAGACCGGTGTCGAGCTCTTCCTCGAGACCCCGGCCCAGCGGATCCTCGAGGACAACGGCCGTGTCAGCGGCGTCGTCGCCACGGACTCCGACGGCGAGGAGGTCGTTCTCGGGGCGAAGGCGGTCGTCGTCGGCACCGGCGGTTATGCCAACAATCCTGAGATGCTCGACCGTTACGCCAAGCAGCCGATCGGCGGGCGTGCCATCAACGTCGGCGGACCCGGCAACACCGGCGATGGCATCACGATGCTCAAGGACGCCGGGAACGTCGAGAACGACAACATCGGCACACTTCTCCTCTTCCCCCTCATGAGGGGCAAGACGATCACCTCGCACGTCAATAACGCGGGCATGCAGCCCTACCTGTGGGTCGACGCCTCGGGTCGGCGTTTCACGAACGAGGAGGCCGGACTGAACTTCGGGAACGCCGGGGACATCGTCGCGGCCCTGCCCGGCTCCTTCTACTGGGCGGTCCTCGACCAAGGGCACATCGACAAACTCGTGAGCGAGGGCAACGAGGTGGGTCTGGGCGTCTACGTGCACAACTATGAGAAGCTCGTCAATCTTCCTGCCGAGATCGAGGCCGATGCCGCGGACCGGAGCCGCACCAACGTGGTCGGGGCCGACACGGTCGAGGACCTCGCAAGGGGCATCGGCGTACGGCCGGAAGCACTCGCCGGCGAGGTCGAGACCTACAACGAGGCCGCCCGCACCGGCGTCGACGGGCGGTTCCGCAAGCGGGCCAGGTACCTGCGCCCGCTCGACAGGGCCCCGTTCTACGCGATCAAGATGGAGCCCGGGATCATGATCACCATGGGGGCCATGCGGATCGACGACCGCATGCGCGCCCTCGACGAGAACGGCGAGGTCATCGACGGTCTCTACGTCGTCGGGTGCGACGCCGGTGGTCTCTTCGGCGAGTCCTACCAGCTGACAGTGCCCGGCTCGGCCAATGGATTCGCTTTCACCTCGGGCTGGTTGGCCGCCGACGACATCGCCAGCCGCATCGCTGCCGGCGAGCTCTGAGCTCGATCCGCGGCGAGGAGGCCACCGGTCCCGCGGCCGGTCCCCCCGCCACCTGGCGGACGCTCGGGACGAGCGGCGTCGACCATGACTGCGGCCATGGCCCGGGAGAGCCGCACATGGACGAAGGGATTCTCGGGACCGGGCACCGGCCTCCGGTGACCCGTCGAAGACCGCGATGGACGCCTACCCCACGGGTCCGTCCGAGTCATGGGTCGGCAAGGACATGACCGCCTGCCGCCGCGCGCCCCGGTTCCTCATGAATGAGCGGATGCACCACGATGCTGGCGTACCCGCCGCCGACGGTGCGATCCGCGTGGAATACGCGGCGTGCCTGGAGTGCGGGACGTGCCCGGCCGCGGCGGATCCCGGCGTGCTGGACTGGCTGTCCGCGCGGTGCCATGGGCGTCGTCCTCCACGAGGGGCGAGGCCCCGGGCCCGAGCCCGTCAGGCCCAGACGAGACCCTGGCGCACGCCGTAGACGGCGATCTGCACGCGGTTGTTCAGTTTCGCCTTGTTCATGATCGAGGCGATCTCCTTCTTGATCGTCGGCACCGACAGGAAGAGCAGCTCGGCGATCTCAGCGTTGGATCTGCCCTGAGAAACCATTCGCACTATCTCGCGCTCGCGGGGGCTCAGGGGCGCGGTCCTCCCGTGGTGCTCCGGCATCGCACCGGGCCCGTGAGCGACCGCGCCCGCGAGCGTGGACGCGAGCTCCGGGGAGATGACGGGTTCACCGCGCATGACGGACCCGAGGCAGGCGCGCAAACGGTCCGGAGACTCGTTCTTGGAGATGTATCCGGACGCTCCTGAGCTCATCGCGTCGAGGATGTCCTCGCTCAGGACCGACATCGTCAGCATGACGATGCGGATGCCCGGCCTGGAGGCCCGTATCGCGCGTGTCGCGTGGACGCCGTCGACGTCATCCATCCGTACGTCCATGAGGATGAGATCGGGATCGAGCCGGGGTACCAGGGCGATGGCCTCGGCGCCGGAGGAGGCGGTCCCCGCTACGACGAACTCCTCCCACCGCTCCATGAGGGATTCGATCCCCGTGCGGAAGAGAGTGTGGTCATCGGCGAGAAGCACCCGGTACGGCGTCATCGTGATCATCACCTCCGACCGGGCGCAGGACTGGATCCCGCAGGACCACGTCGGCCCGCACCCGGGTGCCTTCGCCGGGGGAGGTGCGGATCACGAGCGTGCCGCCGATCTGCTCCATGCGTTCGCGCATGATGCGGATCCCGATCTTCGTGCCCGGCACGTGGTCGGGGTCGAAGCCGCGTCCATGATCGACGACGTCGACCCGGATGCGGTCGTTGAGGCGCACGACGGCGACCCTCGCCGTGCCGGTACGGGCGTGAAGCTGTACGTTGTTCAGCGCCTCTTGGACCACGCGCAGCACTTGGGATGCGATCGGAGGAGCGGCCTCGGAGCGCCCTCTCCCGTCGGTCTGCAGAAGGACGTGGATGCCCGTGGCGCGTTCGAAGTCCTCTGTCATGCGCCGGAGTCGCTGGTAGAAGCCGCCGGTGAGCCGGGAGTCGGACCGCAGCCCGAGCATTTGCGCGCGCAGGCTCCGTTTCGCTCCGTCGACGAGTTCGGTGAGCCGGGCGACGTCCTCGTGGGTCCGTGCGTCCGCCGTCTGGTCGGTGTCCATCGCGACGAGTTCGGCCTGCACGGCGAGGACGGCCAGCTGCTGGGAGAGGTCGGCATGGAGTTCATCGGCGAGCCGGCGGCGCTCCTCGAGGGCCCCGAGCTCCCGTTCGCGGGCGAGCAGCTGCCACCGGTAGATGACGTTGCCCATCATCCGCCCGGCCGCCGCGAGGAACTGGTACTCGCGCGCCGTGGGCCGACGACAGCCGTCCAGGACGAGAAGGACCGCTCCCAGGTGGTGGTCGTCCGAGTGCAGGGGGACGACGACCCCGCTGCGCCCGAACCACGCCCGGAAGCCTTCGGGGAGGGTGTCCCAGTCCCTGCCCGGATGGTCCAGAGCGGACACCGGCCAGTGCTCGGGGTTGACCCAGGGAGAATGGACATGAGCGTCGACGGGCATCTCGGGGAAACCGTCGATGACGCCGGCGTCGACGGATTCATCCGCGGTCAGCCGCAGAGTGGTTCCGCTCTCGTCGACGAGATAGATCGGGGTCATGCGCGCGCCGACGGTTTCGCGGATGACGCGGGTGGCGCTGTGCAGCCCCTCGAGCCGGTCGGCGGCGAGCATGAGCCCATCGTTCAGATCGATGAGCCGCGCGAGATAATCCGCGTGCTCCGCTGGCTCGTCGTCAGTGGACTCGCCTGTGCCGGAGGGCGCCGATGCCTCATCCGCTCGCAGCGGTGCGGGGGTTGCTGAACCTGCCACCGAAGAAATGATACCAGCGTGCCGCATCGCGCTCGCCGAGGCGCTCCGGGGTCCCCGCCCGGCCCGGGTATGCTCACGGGGGTACTGGGTTCTCACCCCTGAACCCGAGAAACGCACGAGGAGTCGTCGTGACAGCAGACCTCGAGTCCGAAGCGGTCGAGGGCGCCGAGCCCGGCGCGGTCGAGGGCGAGGAGCCCGACCCCGAGCTGACCGGTCCCGCCCCGCAGCGCTGGCGCGCCCGTACCGCCACCGAGATGATCGTCTCCGGTCTGGTGGGTCTGTTCGTCTCGTTCAAGCTGTCGATCGAGGCCTGGGAGCTCGCCGGCGACCCCGGGCTCGACCTGGCCTGCGACATCAACTCGAGCATCAGCTGCACCACCGTCGCCCAGACCTGGCAGGCGCGCATCCTCGGCTTCCCCAACGCCTTCCTCGGCATCCTGTTCGAGGGCATCGTGCTGGCCGTCTCGGTGGCCGTCGTCGCGGGCGTCCGCCTCCCCCGCTGGTACATGCGCTGCGTCGAGGCGCTCTACACGGTGGCGCTGTTCTTCGCCCTGTGGCTGTTCACGCAGTCCTATTTCGTCATCCACGCGCTGTGCCCGTGGTGCCTGCTCATCACGCTCACGACGACGCTGGTGTGGGCGGGCCTGACCCGCATGAACGTGCGCGACCACGTGCTGCCGGGCGGCGCGCGCCTGCGCTGGTTCGTGGCCAGCGGCAACGACTGGATCATCACCGTCGCCTTCCTCGTCGTGCTGGCGGCGATGGTGCTGGTGCGCTACATCGTCTGAGGGCCCTCAGCCCTCCCGCTGCAGGACGACGATGGCCTGCCCCTGCCAGCGCACCCGGTAACGGGCCCCGCGCACGACCGGGTCGTCCAGGAAACCCTGCACCCAGGAACTCGTCTCGTTCTCGTAGCTGATCGTCTCCAGGTTCAGTACGAGCCATTCCGGGTCGACCGGCTCACCCAGGTCATCGAGATAGCCGTCGGTGGGCCGCCACTGGCTCACCTCGAAGCGGTCGGTCAGGTGGTTCGTCAGGTAGACGTCGGCGCCCACCCACGAGCCGTCGGGGATCATCGCCGTCGCCTCATCCAGCTCCGCGCAGGCCGTCCCGCAGGGCTCGCCGGCCAGGTCGTGGAGCACGGAGCCGGTGGGGACCGACACGAGCGCGACGGCGACCATGACGGGCAGGGCCAGCGGTCGCCAGACCCGCACGGCCCGGGCCCGGGC